>NZ_JAUBOQ010000037.1:24485-74476 GCF_036700325.1 Microcoleus sp. Z1_B2 | reverse complement strand
GGCGTCGGAGTGCCAGTTGTGGGCGTCGGTGTTGGCGTCGGAGTGCCAGTTGTCGGCGTCGGTGTTGGCGTCGGAGTGCCAGTTGTGGGCGTCGGTGTTGGCGTCGGAGTGCCAGTTGTCGGCGTCGGTGTTGGCGTCGGAGTGCCAGTTGTGGGCGTCGGTGTTGGCGTCGGAGTGCCAGTTGTCGGCGTCGGTGTTGGCGTCGGAGTTGGTGTCGGGGACGGTGGCGCTACATCGTTATCGGAGATCGCCACTGTCACCCCTGGCACCACAACCACATTATACTTAGCATCAGTGCTACTCACACTGTGAGTGATATTACCGCTGTGCGCGCCTTCGACAATCGTATCATCAACAGCTTTCACGGTAAGGGTTTGAGCGACATTCCAATTATCCGTAGTGAAAGTCACAGGGGCGATCGCCTGAATCTGCTCACCTGTTGTGAGAGTGATAGTTACAGGGGCGATCGGCTGCGATTTCAGCACCGCACTATACGTCCCATTCGCGCCGCCTTCTGTAGCAGTTGTTGCGGTGGGAGTAATAGAAATACCAGCGGTATCATCGTCTTTATTGGTAATGCTAACATCCGCTGCATCTAGGTTGTAATTCGGATCGGTGGTAACAGCAGCAGCCGTGACTATTTTGTAATCAATATCGCCGTCAGCAATGCTATCCTCAACCCCTGTTACTGTCACTGGCAGCGGTGTATTCCAGTTAGCCGGAGTGAAAGTTAAGCTATTAGTCGAAACTGTTCCCTCTGCAACATTGTCACTGCTCAAACCGATAGTCACATCAGCAGTCGGCTGAGTATTCAGAACCACAGTAAAGTTAGCCTTGGTGCCATCTTCAGCAGTAGTTAATCCCGCCGTCGGATTCACCGTAATTCCCGGAGTTTCATTGTCACTGTTGGTGACGGTGACATCATCAGGATCGAGGTTAGTGTAATTAACATCGGTACTAACAGCAGCAGCGGTGACAATTTTGTAAGGGACAGGGCCATCAGCTACTAAATCGTCAACACCACTTATCGTTATTGGTTGCGGTTGATTGTAGTTAGCAGTAGTGAAAGTTAAGCTATTAGTTGAAACTGTTCCTTCTGCAACATTGTCACTGCTCAAACCGATGGTAACGTCAGCAGTGGGTTGAGAGTTGAGTTTGACAGTGAAGGTAGCAGTGCCACCAACTTCACTGGTAGTTAATCCTGTTGGGTTAACAGTGAAACCGGCGGTGTCATCATTAGTAATAGTTGTGGTAGCGGTAGCAGTGGTAAGTGTCGGTGTAGAATCTAATACCGAGGGATTTGACAGCGTAACTTCAAGGGTTTCATTGGCTTCGATCGCCGCATCGCCTAAAACATCCAGAGTAATGGTTTTCGATGTCTCGCCCGCTGCAAAACTAATCGTACCAGTCGCAGCAGTTGCACCCGATGTGCCGCCGATGTTGTTGTAGTCGCTACTGTCAGCAGTACCTGCGATCGCATAATCTACTGTGCTCGCCAACTCAGTGCAACCGCTGCGGGTAACAGTAAAAGTGGCAGCAGTTGTGCCGGAGTTGCCTTCTGTAACGGTTGCAGTACCAGCACTAATCGCGTAGTCGATCGGATTAAGCAGAATTGTCACCTTGCTAGCACCCGATCCGATGCGATCGGGACGCTCGGCAATCACCCTGTTAAATCCGGCGTAAATCTCGGAATTGACTGGCCCGCCATCATCAGGTTGACCGTTGAGGGCGTAAAGATAGGGCGAATTCAAGCTATTTTTTAGCCCGTTTTTGTTATCCCAGGCAAGTTGTTCGTTACTGACTTCAAACTCGACACGGGAACCATTACTAACAAAGTTAGGCACATTTCCTGGGGTAAGTTCCCCGCCTGCAGGTGTATTGTAGTCATTCCCGTTAACGCTCATATTCGCGTTAACAATCTGCATCTCGGCATCGCGGCTTTGAGTGCTGCCATCCCCTCCATAGCCGTCGTTTGACGCAGAGTCGCCGAGATTTACCGTCCAGCCTGATGGGGTTTGGTCGTATTCAACGATAAATTTCGCTTTTTTGATGTTGCCATCAAAATTGATTTTGGCTACGGCTTCTAACCAACTATCGGCGTTTGAGTCGGTAGGGGTATTTACTAAAGAAATAAATGGGTTTGGCCCACCAGTAATTGTGCCTGTTTTGAGGTCGATTTGGTACGGACTCAGACTTGAAGGTTGACCGTTAGCAGCAATAGTTAGTGTGGTTTGTTTGGTTGTACCGGCAACGCCACCGCTGATTGTGCCAAAGTTGAAGATTGCGGTTTCGGCGTTTTCAACTATGTTGTCGGGTTTGATAGTAAATGCAACATTCTGGGTGAGTGCGTCACCTGTTGCACCTGCGGGGAATGTAATCGAGGTAGGGGAAAAGGTATAGTCTGAATTTTCGGTGGCTGTGCTGCTGGGGTCGATGACAATTGGCACTGTCACGTCAGCGTCAGGAGTGGCGCTGAGAGTAACGGGAATATTGACTACCGTATCCGCAGTTCCTTCAGTGCCACTGTAAGTTGCAGCACCGAAATTTACCGCCGGGGATGTATTCAGCAGAATCGAGGTGTTTTGAGAGTCAAAGTTCGCCGTAGCTAAATCGGGTAAGCCATCTTTGTTAAAATCGCCTACAACAATACCTTGGGGACTGTTTCCCACAACAAAATTAGTGGCAGTGCCAAAGCTGCCATCGCCACTTCCAAACAAGACAGAGACATTGCCCGATGAATTGTTGGCTGTAGCTAAATCAATTTTTCCATCGGCATTGAAGTCACCACTAGCAATAGCAAGGGGTTGTGTTCCAACGCCAAAGTTGGTAGCTGCACTAAAGTTTCCCGTGCCATCTCCTAACAGTATTGATACGTTGTTTGAGCCGCCTTCGTTACTCGTTGCTAAGTCAGGATTATTGTCTCCGTTAAAGTCTCCTAAAGCAATGTAATTAGGGCTATTTCCAACAGGAAAGTTAGTGGCGATACCGAAAGTGCCATCAGCATTCTGCAACACGATGGATACGTCGCTAGAACCCGAGTTCGCTGTCGCAAAGTCTGACTTGCCATCCTTGTTAAAGTCGCCGACAAGCACAAAATAGGGAGTTGACCCCACGCTCAAATTAGTAGCTGCGCCAAAAGTACCATTACCATTACCGGGCAAGATGGAGACGTTGTTAGAGCTTTGATTGGCTGTAGCTACGTCAGAATTGCCGTCCCCGTTGAAGTCTCCCACAGCAACGGTATACGGACTTGACCCCACACCAAAGTAGGTGGCTTCACCAAAAGTACCATCGCCATTTCCTAACAGGAGAGAAACGTTGTTAGTAAAATTATTAGCCGTAACCAGGTCAGAATTACCGTCTTTGTTAAAGTCGTCTACAGCGACAGACCAGCTAGCGAGATCGCTTGGCGGGCTGGTGTTAAGATTAGTGGCAGGGCCAAATAGGCCAGTGCCATCTCCCAGTGCGATCGAGACGTTGCGATTAACTCCAGTGCTGGCAAAGGCTAGGTCAAGATTGCCGTCTTTGTTAAAATCGCCACTGGCAACTTTACGGAGACTATAGGTTATGGGAAAATTAGTCGCAGCACCAAAACTATTCAAAACGTACTCGTAACCCGCTAATACTTCGGGTTCAAATACCAGCGGCGTTTCTATTTTCCCGGTTCTGACTTCCAGTTCCCAATCGCCGCCTTTTGCTACACTTCCCGTGAGATTTTGGGAAGCTGCAACGTTTGAATTTGTGAGTTGGGCAATTCGTTGGATGAAGGCTACACCATCTATATCTAAATCTACATCCAAATCTCTCGCTTGTTCCCCGATACCGCCGGGGGTTGAAACCCCCGTCTCATAGCGAAAGTCCTCTGAAGAGGACTGTTTATTGAGGTTGTTACCAGTCGGTTTCAACCGACTTGAGCTATGAGACAGGGAATTCATTCCCTGGCGGACTTTCGGGTAAGCAGTCGATTTCAACCGACTTGAGCTTTGAGCCTGGGAATTCATTCCCTGGCGGACTTTCGGGTAAGCGCCAGAGGCTGATGCGACATTACAACCGTAAATCAGAATGTCCGCACCCAGATTTAAAGCACTCCGCCACTGCTGCAATTTCTCGGAATAAGTTTCCACATTATCTGCACTCAAGCAGCCATTACCCAATTGCAAGCTGCCGGGAGCACCGTGAGAAACTATGTGAATGCTGTCAATATTGGTACGAAGAGCTAAAATTTGAGTAATTTGGTCGATCGCATCCCGGTTCCCATCCAAAACGACTACTTCCGTACCCGGTTTTACCCCGGCAATCAAACTTTGATAATTTTCTACTTGAGTGTCGATAAAGGCGATCGCACTTGGTGAAACTTGATTATTTAAAATTGGCATAATACACCTACTGGGGGTTAAAAAAAGACAATGATTTCCCTGTTTCGCGACGGGTATGCGAAACTATTTGTCAATGTTGTAGTAACCCTAACTCATTTTTCCAAACATCTATGTAAATTTTTCTTTATAAACAGCTTTTTAATTAAAGTTTTGATAAAGTTGGGTGATTTTATTAAGTAATATTACGGATTAGCCAGAGCGAGGTGGATGACATAACACAAAAACTCTTTAATAGCAAGTGTCATTATACTGAAATATTAAGAGCGGGATTTTTGATAGATATCTGCGCTCAGGTTTGGCCGTTCATTTCAAGCCCTAGCGGACTTTCGGGCAAAAGTGGGGGCGGGTTTACTAGATAATTGGTTTTAAGCAATTATTTCTCGTAAACCCGCCCCTAAAACTGATTCGTTACCATCTTTACGGGCGATTCCCTACGGGATAGCTTCGCACGCGCGGACTTACTTCAAACCCCCATCTATCCCTGCTAAAATCTCCTCAGCTTGCCCGCACAAAGCAGCGTGACAGCAACCATTACTCGCCAACAATCCCCCCCACTGACTCACATCTCCCCGGTTATATTGCAAAGCAGAACCGTCAAAACGAGTAAATTGACCGCCCGCTTCAGTCAAAATTAATTCCGGTGCCGCTAAATCCCAATCTTTCGGTGCCGACTTTCCCGAAAGCGCAATATAAACATCAGCCTTTTGTTCGACAATTGTCGCAATTTTACAGCCGATACTACCGACAGCTATTTGATTTTGACAAGGCAGTTTTTGTAACAATTGATTAAAGCGATCGCCCCGGTGACTGCGGCTAGTTACTATAGATAAATCTGCCACTATATTTCGCGCCGAAACCTGCAATTTGACCGCAGAACCGTCCCGACTTTCCATAAAAGCACCCGCATCGCGGATTGCGTAATAAATCTTTTGCTGTTCGGGCCAAGCCACAACCGCCAATACCGGTCTTCCCTCGAAGGCTAAAGCAATGTGAACTGCAAATTCACCTGTCCTGTCAATAAAATCTCGCGTTCCATCCAAAGGGTCAATAATCCAAACCCAACTTTGAGGTAAGGGAATTTGACCGTTTTTTTCTAAATAAGATTTGTAAGTTTCTTCGCTGAGATAGCCAAATTCTGCATTCCCTAAAGCCGACTGCAATTCGTCGAGAATGTAAGAGTTGACAGCGACATCGGCGGCGGTGACGGGGCCATCTTTTTTCTCTTGGATGTCGAGGTTAGGAGTGTTGGAATCCTGCCGATAATAGGATTGTAGGATATCTGATGCACTCCAGGCGATCGATCGTGAAATTTCGCTGATTTCTTCGAGAGTTTTCATGAATTTCTTTTTTTTTGAACCGCAGATAAACGCCGATTTCTGTAGGGGCGGTGCCCCCGTGCCCGCCCCTGGGAACCATACATTAGCAATTACCAATTAATATGAGGATATTTCCATTCATAATAATTAGGAAACACAAAATTAGTAAACGAAACCGAAATACTCACTTCCAATGATTTTACATGGTGCCACCAACCGACAGGAATAAAGATAGCTTCTCCCGGTTCCAAAATCACTTCAATAATTTTCGCATCTCTGTAAAGCGGGTATTTGTCATAATCTGGATTTTCGCCATCAACCTTGCTGAAAACTCCGACGTGATTGTAAAGCAGAGGTGTTTGTTGCGGAGAAATCAATTTAATTAGTTTGCGACCAGACACTTGAGCTAAAATTAAATTAACTGGGTCGTGGTGTAGCGGTGTAATCGTGCCTTTCGGCCCGAACCAAAAGAAAACTCTGCCTTTTGTATCCGTTGGATTGAGGTATTCGGGAAAAATTTCAATGTCGTTAAATAGCGGTTTAAATTCCTCTCTTTCAAGAGTTTGGTTGTTAGCAACCATGTAGTAGTCGTTGCTAGGCCCGCCCTTGACCACCATGTCTACATATTTGCGGAACAAAACAATTTTTTTGTGATTTTCTATCTTGATTTCGTAATTCGGGTCGGAATTGCGGTTGGCTTGAATTTGTACCTCTGCATCGCCATATTTTTCTTGCAAATACTCCGGCGTCCACAACTGCAACGCTTTCCAGTTGTGCATGATATTGGTAATAATTACTGGAGTATTTTTGGCGTAGTAATTTTCGAGAAAATACTCTCTGGAAAGACTGCTTTTGCGTTCGATTGTGCCAAACTTGGAAGACAATGCAGCTAATTGATTGCTAATCCTGAGATGCGATTCTAATTTCTGCAATAACTGCACGTACTGACTGCCTGCTTGAAAGTAGGGATGAGAGGAGATTTCCCTAACTTCTGCGGTGGCTGTTTCCGCATCTATGCCGGTATTTATTAGTCCTTGAATGATTTCTGCATCGGGTTGATTTAATAATTTGTTAGCCGCCACCCACTGTTTCATATTGTCGGGAAGTTCTTGTTTGCTTGGGGTGAGTAGATTGGGCAAGTTTTGTGTCAGCCATTCTAGGTTAACTTGCTGTTGTTCTGTTAGGGTAATCCGCAAAGGGGGAAGGGTGATAGTTAGGGGTTGGGTGTCAGACATGATTCGGGTATGTTGTTTTGGGACTGTTTGGTTTGATTTGAGGTTGTTTTACTAATATAGCAATTTTAACGAACTGCGAAAATTCACAGGCGAGACGCCTGTTCCACGGGCGCGAAGGAAGAGAAAAGGGAAGTTCACAAATTTTGTCGAGGTTGCTGTCAGGATTTTAACTTAACAGGTGTTGCTAGTTCAAGTTTTCTAGCTTTGAGGGGTTTTAACCGGATAGTTTGGTTAATTTTAATTGAAAATTAACTCTTATTCATCCAGGCGCGGGTTCCGAAATTTTTGCAGGAATGGGAAGCGATTTTAGCTGATGCGGTGAGAGTATCTGTAAAGTTATTATTTTGCAAAATGTAGTGACAGAAAGCGCCGTGAAAGATGTCGCCCGCGCCTAAAGTGTCTGTGGCTTGAATTTGAGGTACTTCTATAGTGCCGTAACTGCCATTGCTGAGGTATAAAATTGATTTTTCGCCGCGAGTGATGGCAATATTGGGAATTCCGGCTGCTGAGAGGTAAGCAAAGACTTGTTCGGAATTGTCGCAGTTGGGCGGATGAAAGTTATCCGAACATACAGCCCATTCAATAAAAGGTAATATTTGTTCTAATCCGGGTTTCCAACTGCCGCCATCGAGGACAATGGGAATGTTTTTTGACTTGGCAAGTTGAGCAATTTCTTGACTGGCTGCGATTTGATGTCCGTCAAGCAGTACAATATTAACTGAGGTTAAAATATCCTGGTTAATTGTTTGACTGTCAACTTGCGATTTCGTAGCATTGATGGAAATTACCGATCGATCGCCCGTTGCTTCAGTTACAATAATCGAGGAAACTGGCGGCGAGTGCGATCGCCCCGGTTCCAAATCGATTATCCTGACATTATACTCCGCTAAGTCTGCACGAATTAATTGGGCGATCGCGTGAGTGCCCAAAACGCCGGCCCATACCGCCGCATTCCCCAAATAGCTAAAAGTGACCGCAGCATTTGCCGCCGGCCCGCCCGCAGCAATGGTACAATCAGAAGCAACAACTTTCTGATTTTCACCCGGAGGCTTCCCGGCCAAATAAATTAAATCTAAAGTCGCCAATCCCAAAAACAATCCAGTTTTCATATCTTCTTAAATGTGTGGCATGGGCCTGTGGCATGGGCGTCCCGCCCGTGTCCTATCGTTAAAAAATCTCAATCTTAAAATGCAAGCAAATCCCAATACAGGAACACTTTACATCGTAGGAACCCCGATCGGCAACCTCGAAGACATGACCTTTCGCGCCATCCGAATCTTGCAAACAGTAGACTTCATCGCCGCCGAAGACACCCGCCATACAGGCAAACTTTTGCAACATTTCCAAATCAAAACTCCTCAAATCAGCTATCACGAACACAACCAACACCAGCGACTTCCCGAACTCATCGACAAACTGCATTTAGGCAAAAATATCGCCCTCGTCACCGATGCCGGAATGCCGGGAATTTCTGACCCCGGATACGAGTTAGTCAAAGCTTGCGCCGATGCTAATATTAACATTATTCCGATTCCCGGCCCGACCGCCTGCATAGTTGGCATAACTGGATCAGGATTACCCACAGAGAGATTTGTATTTGAAGGTTTCTTACCCGTGAAAGGTCAAGAACGCCAACAGAGTTTAGAAGCTTTGCAAATAGAATCCCGCACTATAATATTATACGAATCTCCGCACCGATTGCGACAAACTTTACAAGATTTAGCAAATAGTTTGGGAAGCGACAGACAGATTGTGCTGGCCAGAGAATTAACCAAAATGCACGAAGAGTTTTGGCGTGGTAGTATAGAAAGTGCGATCGAGCTTTACACCAATCGCGAACCCCAGGGAGAATTTACCCTCGTAATAGCCGGCATCCAAACAGCCTCACCAATATTTTCCGAAGACGCAATTAAAGCAGAATTGCAAACATTAATAGCAGAAGGCATAAGTCGTTCCCAAGCCAGCCGCCAGCTAGCCCAACAAACATCCCTTCCCCGCCGCCAAATCTACCAACTCGCCCTCACAATAGGCGACCATGAATCACTAGAACAACCCGTGAATGACTTGTGAATAACTCTCTTCTTCTCTGCGCCCTCTGCGCCCTCTGCGGTTAAATAAAAAAAGCTAGATACTCACACTCAGAATTATATGGTACGCGGAAACTACGATCGACAAAAACCATATTTACGCAACCCCCACATCAACAAACCAATCGCCGAAATCTATGCAGACTTAGACGCCTTTACCTGGGAGATATTTGAAGACCAACCCCACCGCTTCGATACCGTCAGTTTCTACGTCTTGCTTCCCCCATTGTTTTACGAAGGGCGTTTCATCAAAGGAATTTACTTCAGCGAAGCAGTCGAACTCATCAACAAACTATTTCCCCAACTTTCCTCAGTATTTTTCTCCTTCACCTATTCCCCCGGAATCTCCTACTCCTGGGCCCCCATAGCTGACGCCTACTCCAGTTTATACAAAAACCCGCAGCGAGAAAAGTGGTTTCGCGAAACTTATCCCGATCGCGCCCACAAACCAATCATACCACTACAAGACACCGACTTCATCAACGAATACTTAATTTCCCCGCGCAACGTCCCCGCCAAAGACATCGACTTGCTAGCCGTCGCCCGAATTTCCGAAGAAAAAAATTTGCCAATCATAGCCAAAGCCTTAAAAGTTTACCGTCAAAAATATCCGCAAAAACCGATAAAATTAACAGTAGTCACCGGCCACGAATTTGATGCTAGCAACCTGAAAACTCTCGACGAGTACGCCTTAAAAGAATGGCGGCAAGTAGAGGCAATTTTAGGCAATCCGTCGGACTACATTAACTTAGTACCGAGAGTTGACTACTACAGCGAAATCCCCACATATTATTCGCGGGCACAAGCATTCGTCCTCGGTTCCCTCCTCGAAGGAAAAAACCGGGGAATTACCGAAGCCATGAGTTGCAACGTACCAGTAATTTGCTTTGAAGAATTCAACCAATACGCCAGAGGCCAATCGCCAGTTTTCCCCGAAGGTGCGGGTCTTTACGCCAAATTTGACCCAGAATCTCTCGCAGATACTATATATACAGTATTGGAAAATCAAACAGAATTCAAACCGCGATATCAGTATTTAAAGCATTGCGGGCGGAAAAACTTTTTCAATACTTGTATAGACAGTTTTCCTTATTATCAGCACAACATCCCCGACTACAAGCCGGGAGACGCGATTAACAATTTGTGGTTGGATTTAGCAGTTCAACAAAATTATCAAGTTAGTTTGAATAGCTTTTTGTATGGAGGTTCTCCCTTGTCTCATATTCGCGGGACAAATGCGATTCAGCATAACCTCGGTCAGTTAACAAAATTCAAATGACAGATGATATACTGCTGTTATTATTCACCCTCATAGAAGAATACGAACCCAGAGTCTTTGAAGTATAAGTGAGCGATTTAACAGGTGTGGCTTTTGCAATAAAATCTCTGTCCGAACATCAATTAATGCTTTTATATCATTCTCCTATTGGCAATAAGACCGAATTAGCAGTTTAATGGACATCAACACCAAAAAAGAAGAATTTAGCTATGCCTACATTTACGCCATTGCCTCAGCAGCAGGGTGCATCTGCCAGCGAACAACTACCCCTCTAGACAAGCTGGGTGTAGACCTAATTATCACGGGAATAGCAGCATCAGGTTTACCAAACTTTCCCATTCTTTACATTCAAGTCAAATGTACCTCAAGAGATATCCTCAACGAAAATAGCCTTCGCTATCCCCTGAACATTAAAAACTACGAAGAATTGAGCACAAGCAACGCCTATCCTCCTAGAATTATAATTGTGGTCATTGTTCCCGATAGAGTCAATGACTGGCTGCAACAAACAGAAGCGGAACTCTGCTTAAAACGCTGCGCTTATTGGCTATCATTAGAAGGTGCCGCACCTACTGACAATAAAGAAACCGTCACTATTTCCATACCCAGAACAAATATATTTTCGGCTGAGACTCTGACAACTATCATGCAGCGTATCGCAACCGGGAGACAACTATGAATGTGACAATAAAGGATATTGAATTGCTCAAAAATCTCCAACCTCAGCAAATCAGCTACTACTTAGAAGCAAAAGGTTGGAAACAAGCACAAAAAATTGATAACCGCGCTATTATTTGGACAAGCAGCGATATCAAGCCAGAAGCCCCTCAAATCGTTCTACCTTTAAATTCCACTCTTCCTGACTTTCCCGTGTCAATGAACTTGATGTTAGAGACATTGGAAATCATCGAAAATCGCTCTCAACTGGAAATTTTAGCAGATTTAATTACCGGGATTCCTAATACAACTATTCAGGGAATCGTGATTCAAATTCACACTCCTAACGCCGACAAATTAAGTGGCGAGATTACCTTACTAGGTGTCATTGCCGACCAACTGCGGAAAATCAAAGCGGAACTTGCAGACAAAGACTACATCCTCGCAATCAAATCTTATCAAGAACGCTTGCCCGTTTTATGTACGGGAGATTTAATCAAAAAGAATCAAGTATTTATTCTTAAAAATTCACGCAATTTTACTCTAGACAACCAATTGCAAAACTAACCCAGAATATTAATGTAAAGTCTAGCGTGCTAATCAATAGTCCGGATAGTTTTTATAGGGATGAATGGCTTATGCTCTAAGACTTTGAGCTACTGTGGATAATTAAATCAATGTCAGCTCCACGCCTGACTTACATTTAATTCGACTTTTTTATGATCCTTGCCCCGCGTAAGCTTGTAGTATCATTCCAAAAACTGTCCGGAGTATTGCGCAAGGGGATTGAAACATAATTCAGGTTTTATGCTAATTACAAAAAAGTAGAAAATAGGAAAAAAAATGAATCCAGTAAAGATTATTATCATTATCATATTTCAATCTGCAAAGGTAGTACCTAGTTATATTGGATTGTATATTCTATTATTTTTTGTTTCTCTGAGTTCTGTTGGCACTATTGGGAAAAACTTGTTTTCTACAGGGATATTCGAAGGTGATAGTATCGTTGTCGGATGTGAAACTAATCTTTTTAACCCCGATAATTGCAATCCTAACAATAGAAAAAAAGGGTTGTATGATAGTGGAAAAAAAGATGGCTTCAGCCTTGAATCAAGAGCGTGGAATGCTAATGAGATTTCAATCCCAAATAAAAAAAATTGCTTTTATTACAAGTTCATTGACGAACTTGGTTTTCAAGCAACAGGAAGAGCTTGTTCTACCAATCTTCTTATCACAGAGAAGAAAGACTTTTCAAGCGTAACTATTGACTTATACACAGATTATTATTCTGAAAGTTCTCATAATAAGTTGCTTCAAATCACTATCCCTAGGTCTGGTTTTAATCAAATAAATAGCAGATACCAATTAGACTTATATGAAATTCTCAGGCAGAATAATCATACAAATTCTACTGACAAAATCAGAATTGTATCAACAAAATAAATATCAAGTGTGCAATCAATTATATTGATTGCACACTAATTTTAACTTATAATATGGATATTTACAATGGTTCGGACACTTTTTTCAGTGCTGGATGACCTATCCTCTAGGGTTTCAGGTTGCTAGCGATAATTAAATCAATGTCACATCTGAGCCTGAGTTGCATTTTATTCGTAATTTCTACGATCTATACGCTGCAAAGCTTGTGGTTTAGTTCTAAAAACAGTCCGGAGTATTGGCTAATCTGTCAGGAATACTAATATCTTCAAAAATTTTATTGGCCAAATTTCTAGCCAAATTAACAGGAACAGCATTGCCGACCATTTTGTATCCATCCGCAATATACTTGTACTTAAAAATAAAGTCATCCGGGAAAGTCTGAACTCTCGCGCACTCTCGCACAGAAAGCCGACGGTAAGGCAGAGGCGAATTGGGGTCAAAAATGCGTTTGTCTTTGCCAACCAAAATCATTTTACTAGCTTGAGGATGCAGAGGCGCGTGTCTGCCACTTGCCTGAATTGTAAAAGAAGGTTCTGACCAACTTCTAACTCGATTGCGCGACATATAAATGCTGGAAAACCCCAAATCCGCACATTCGTGATTTGGGACAGAATCGTGATAATTATCTAATTTACCCTTAACTGACATAGGCGCGATCGCCTGCAAATCAAAAATCGCATCTTTCAGCGTCAAAACATCGGTTCCAGGTTCGGGAAACTCAAAACCAAAACCCAGATTTTCCCGATAGCCAACAACAATCACCCTTTGCCTATCTTGCGGAACCCCAAAATTTCTAGCATTCACCAACTTGTACGAAACCCGATACCCGATGTCCTCAAACTGCGATAATATATAAGTGAAAGCATCCTTGTTTCTGGGGGCCAAGATACCGCTAACATTCTCAGCTAAAAAAAACAAAGGCTGCTTGTCCCGCACAATTCTGATATACTCCCAGAAAAGTTGACCCCGACAGTCATCAATCCCCCGCTTAGCCCCTGCTTCACTCCAACTTTGACAAGGAGGCCCGCCGATTATCCCAATACAGTTGGGAATTTCATCAGATTTGATTTTTCTGATATCTCTGCGATCTAAAATAGTTTCAGGATGATTGAAATTATACGTATCCCAAATAGACTTATCATATTCATTCGCCCAAACCGCATTAAACCCAGCCAAACGAAAACCCAAATCCAACCCCCCACAACCCGAAAACAGAGAAATAATATCCAAAGCCACCTTTTTTCACCCGCAATAAATACAATAAATCAATTATAAACCTCTCTTTTATTACATATCTATCTCTTTCTTCTCTCACTCTGCGCCCTCTGCGCCCTCTGCGGTTAATAAAAAAAAATCTAATTCACACACAAACAGAACTTATCATCCTCAATGAATGCAGAATCCATCCTCCAATCCTACCAACATTTCGGCGTCCATCTGGGGCTAGAAAGAATTCACCAACTTCTCCAAAAACTAGACAACCCCCACCAACAAGTACCCATTATCCACATTGCCGGCACCAATGGCAAAGGTTCCGTTTGCGCTTATCTCTCTTCCGTACTAACAGAAGCAGGCTATCGAGTCGGGCGCTACACATCCCCGCACCTAATCGATTGGACAGAAAGAATTTGCATCAACCAAAAACCGATTTCCCCAACAGAATTGCAACAGTGTCTAGAACGAGTTGTCGCCGCCACCGAAAACAACACCGAAACTCCCACTCAATTTGAAATAATCACCGCCGCAGCTTGGCTGTATTTCGCAGAACAAAAAACAGACATCGCAGTCATAGAAACTGGATTGGGCGGTAGATTAGACGCGACTAACGTTTGCGAAACACCTCTCGCTAGCGTCATCACTTCTATCAGTCTCGACCACTGGCAAATACTCGGCCCCACCGTGGCAGATATTGCTGGGGAAAAAGCGGGAATTCTTAAAGCAAAATGTCCGGCAGTTATCGGAGAATTGCCAGAATCAGCTAGAATAGTAGTAGAAAAACGCATTCAAGAATTAGACTGTCCGGCAACTTGGGTAAAACCAGCAATAGATTTAGGACAAGGATTCGCAGAATATCAGTTAAATCAAAATGCGGTTAAAATAAAATATCAATTGCCGCTGCTGGGAAAAATTCAACTAATGAATTCAGCAATTGCGATCGCCACTTTGCAAACTCTCCAAAACCAAGGATGGCAAATTTCCCCAACCGCGATCGAAAACGGTATAGCCACAACCCAATGGCCCGGAAGACTCCAGCAGACAACTTGGAAAAACCGCCACATATTAATTGACGGCGCGCACAACCCGGCTGCAGCTATCGCCCTGCGTGAATATGTCGATCGCCTGAACAATCACCCGTCACCGATTAACTGGGTAATCGGCATTCTTGCGACTAAAGACTGCGACGATATTTTGAAAGCATTACTCAAAAAGGGCGATCGACTTTACCTAGTACCCGTACCCGATCAAAACTCATCATCCCCCGCAGAATTAGCCGCCCTAGCTCAAATTATCTGCCCCGAATTAACTTTCTGTCAAGCCTTCCCCGACTTAACAACAGCTTTAGATGCTGCTGTTACAGGCGACAACCTAACAATCCTTTGCGGTTCGCTTTATCTCGTCGGCTATTTTCTGCAACAACAACAATCCCAAGCTTAAACGCATCAGAATTGTGTTTCTTCCTCAGTAAAGATAGGAGGCCACAATTCCGAAATGGGCAATTCCCAACCGGGAAAAAGTTCTGCTACTGTTAATATATCGCCATTTCCTAAAACAGTCGGTTCACCTGTAGAGCGATAAATAGTCACTGTTTCTTCATCAGGATCGATCAGAATTCCGACGATCGCACCCAACTCTATAAACTTCAAAACCTTGGTTTCTATAAGCTTAATGCGATCGATCTGAGATTTAATCTCAACCACCAAATCGGGGACAAGTTCTCCAAAATAACGCGGACTTTGGCGCAAGCGGGCGGCGCGCACAAAAGAAACATCCGGCGCTTTCACATTCGTATCCGGCATGATGAAACCGCCTGCGGAGTCAAAGACTCTCCCCAAGCGACGGGGATAAACCCAGTTACCCAGCAAACGAATCAAAATACTGCTGATTTCACTGGATACGATGTCTGATGGCCCCACAATTGAAAGTCTCCCGTCTTCTAGTTCAATTTTGTAATCTAAACCCGCTTCGGAAAAAAGGGTTTGAACTTGGTTTAAATCTTTGAGTGTCATCGCTGGCATAAGAATTTTATCCTATTCTGAGCTGAGTTTTGATTTTAACACGAGTCAAATTTCTGAATATTTGAGGAATTCAGGCTGTATTCGTACAAATCATCAATTAAGCTGAATTGAGAAAGGCGATCGCACGGGATAAAGAAACCCGGTTTCTGGGATGAGCGATCGTTTTTATCAACAAACATTTACCTCTAAAATAGTCGAGATTGACTTATCCAGAGTTCTCCTCCGACTCCGCGTTGTGAAGAGGCGGTAATTTCATCATTCGATAATAACTTAAAAGCTGATATTTGCGTATATATGGCGGCACAGATTCCCATTATTTAATAATACGTCAAGTGGTCGAAAAAAGGAAGGGGCGAGAGCAAAAAAGATTAATGCCTAATGCCCAATGCCCAATGCCAAATTTTTGTTACAATACAAGTGAGTTTAGAAAAATTTAGAGATAGAAGTTTATGAGCAGCCTTATATCGGTGCAAAGGCTAATTGAATATATAGAAGCTTTGCCAGCCCAAGAGCAAACTTTACTATTTGACGAGCTTTTCAGGCGAAACATAATCAAGCAGCGTCAGGAAAACATCGATTCTACAGTCAAGGTAACTCCTGCCTCGGCGATCGGGCCAGTAATAGAAAAGTTAGGCCAGGAAAACACCAAGGAGAGAGTAAACATGGTCAAATTTCTTGACGCGCTTCGCAAAGCAGACCCGCTTATCATTGGAGAAAGAGAAAATCCGCGCCAGGAAAACACCAAGCAGACAGTCAAGACAAAAACACTGTTAACAGGTAACGCTACCTGCGACATTCGCGCAGCCGATCGCACTAACTTTGGGGGCGACCTCGACAGCTCAACTGCTCACATAATCATTAAAAACGAATCAGACACAACAGTCAGTGCAGCGTTGCTGGGATGGCCCGAATGCAAAGCTTTTGGCGAGACGCGATCGCAAGCACTGCAAAACCTTCACGATTTAGTAAATGCCCAGCTAGCCGAAGCAGAAATCGTCTCTGTCAAACTCACGAATAGTCGATCGAACAATCCTTGGGTGAGGTTAGCTGGTAAGTATGAAAACGATCCGTATTACGATGAGGTATTGGCACACATAGAAGAATATCGCCGCGAACTCGATGCAGAAACCGAAGCTTATTACAGTCAAATTGACGATGCGGTTGAGACAGAATGAGCCTATACATACTTGATACGAATTGTTTCTCCGATTGGCAAAAGAATGATCCAATGATGGTGCAGCGAATCGAGGTTAACGCAGAAAACCTTGCTGTAACTATCGTAACCGTAGAGGAAGTAATTCGCGGCTGGTTCGATTTTATCAGAAAGGCTTCGACATCTTCGCAAGCGGACAAATTAGTATGGGGTTACACCAGGTTATGGGATACATTAGATGATTTCAAAAATCTCAACATTCTGAAATTTGACCCGAATGCTTTCACTATTTACACTGAGTTACGCCGTCAAAAAATACGCATCGGCACGCAAGATTTGCGGATTGCTGCTATTGTACTTGCTAATAAGGCTATCCTCGTTACGCGCAACTACCGAGATTTTTCGCAAGTGCCTGATTTAGTGCAGGAAGACTGGACAATTCAACCTTAAAAACAAGGGGCGATTGCTAATCGTAAGGTGCGTCGCCATCGAATTTTTCGCGATGATTGGAAGCTCTGCGAGGCGACGCACCTTACATTTAAAGGCTGATATCTGCTTATATATGGCGGCACAGATTCCCATTATTTAATAATACGTCAAGTGACCTAAAAAAGCAAGGGGCGAAATAAAAAAAATCCCGCCCCAGCTTCACTTAAAAACTACCTTTGATCCCAAGCCTTAGCAGCATCAGCAACAGCTTGGTCTACCGACTTCTCATCCAACATTGCCGCCTGCAAATTGTCATAAATCGCCTTTTGCAACTTCTTAACATCCTTCAAAGGCGGAATCAATAGCTCAGCGGAAGTCAACCCAGAAGCACTAACAACCCGAGCTCGATCGGCAGCAGGAGCATCAGCAGAAACAGTCTTAAAATAATCGTCCTGCAAAGCCTCAACCGTAGAAGGCAAAACATTAGCAGCCTTAGCAAAAGCCAACTGATTTTGAGAATTAGTAACGTACAGAGCAAACTTGACAGCATCATCAGGGCGCTTGCTGTCGCGGGGCACAACCAAATTCATCACCGCCACAGTCTTCTTACCTGTTTCCCCCGTAATTTGAGGCGCAGCAGCCGAAACAGCACCAATACTCGGAGCATTCTCAGCAATCGCCTTCAAAAACTGAGGGCCCGAAGCTAAAAAAGTAGTTTCCCCAGCTTGATAAAGCTCGATCGCCCTGCGATGTCCCTGCACCAAAACATCCTGTGGCAAAAGTCCGTTATTGTACAAATCTACCCAATACTGAAAAACAGCTTTGCCCTTAGCAGTATTAAAAGCCGCCTTGCCTTTAGCATCCACCAAAGGTACACCCATTTGCACAAAAGATTG
The DNA here is from genome assembly GCF_036700325.1 of Microcoleus sp. Z1_B2. NCBI lineage: Bacteria > Bacillati > Cyanobacteriota > Cyanophyceae > Oscillatoriales > Microcoleaceae > Microcoleus > Microcoleus sp. Z1_B2. The sequence goes on along the minus strand of NZ_JAUBOQ010000037.1, from coordinate 56,369 downwards.
CAAAACTTCCGCCGAATCTTCCGGCACAAAAGTCACAAAAAAAGCAAACTTGCCAGTCTTCTCCTTCACCTGCTTCGCCACAGTTGCCAACTCGGCATAAGTAGCAGGAGGCTTAGCAATTCCAGCCTTCTTCAACAACTCCGTATTGTAAATTGTCACCCCAGTCGTGAGATACCAAGGAATGCCAAAAGTCTTGCCGTCGAGTACACTAGCTTTCCAGATATTTGGGAGATAGAGCTCGCGAACTTGCTGCGGAATTCGAGAATCCAAATCCAGCCAAGCATTGCGTCCCGCCAACAGCGAAGCAAAATCGGGATTTAGGTTCACCACATCCGGCGCATTTTTCGCCGAAACAGCCCCCAAAATCTTGCTTTCCATCGCCGACCAAGGAACGTCCACCCAACGCACCTTCACCCCCGGATTTTCCGCTTCAAAACCGGCGATCGTCTTGTTGAAATACTCAGTAAACTGAGGTTGAAGCTGCATAGTCCAGAACTCGATTTCCTGCGTATTATTTGCCTGGGAATTAACAGCCGGCTTGCTGCAACTCACCACCGCAGACAGCAGCAGCCCCACCAGCCCAAAAACAGCAAAAAGTTGCCAAGATTTACGTTTCATAGAATAAAATTTGAGAGTTATGGGAACCGTCATTCGATTTTAGATTTTAGATTTGAGATGCTTTCGATTGACTTGCGCGAGATAAATTCGGGGGACGCAAGGATTTTAGATTTGAGATGCTTTCGATTGACTTGCGCGAGATAAATCACGTGGCGGGTAACACCTTGGAAATTCGCTTGTCAGACAAAGGCACGCGCGGCGAAGCTATCCCGTAGGGAATCGCCCGAATCAAGCGCTCACGAGTCAGTAACAGAGTTTTGTACCTGGGTTCAGGAGCGAGATAGTCGGTTTTTGTGCAGAATCGGCGGGTTTTCGGTCGATCGAGCTGGAATTTATTGACATTCTCCGCAGAATAGCTATTGTCAAGTAAATTGGATAGCATAAAATCGGAACTAGCGATCGCGCAACACAGACTGAGCTGTGCAGAAGAAGGCGGGATACCGAGATTACAGCACTCTGGCTGCAGTTGGAAACCAACCCTCCAACACGCCTGCGCGCTGAATCAGGCTGGCCAACTACAAAAGAAAAAAATAGCAATTATCGGCGACCCAATCACATGGTTAACTTTTTCAAAGGTCTACTTTCCCAACGCCAGCCAGGAATCGGGATCGAAATAGCCCCAGACCGCATCAACATCATTCAGCTTGAAAAGAAAGCTCAGGCATTAAAATTAGGCATCCTAGCCTCAATAGAAGTTCCAGAAGACTATGTACAAGAAGGACAAATAGTCGATCCGCCGGGAATGGCAGAACTAATACGTACCGTCCTCACGGACAACAAAATCAAAGCCAAGCGAGTAGCCACAGCCATTCCAGGCCGCGAAGCAGTCATCCGCCTCATCCCAGTTCCCGCAGAACTCAACGAAGAAGAACTGCGGGATTACATGAACGCAGAAGCAGGACTGTACTTGCCATTTCCTAGAGAAGACGCCGACGTAGACTATCAAAAAATAGGCCTTTTTGTAGATGACGACGGAGTAGAAAAAGTGCAAGTCGTCTTAGTAGCAACCCGCAGAGAAGTTACCGACACATACATCGAAACATTCAAAGAAGCCGGATTGATTATAGACGTATTAGAAGTAACCAGTTTTGCCCTAATCCGCACCCTCAAAGAACAACTGCAACAATTTTCCTCCCAAGAAGCAGCAGTTCTCACCGCCATAGAATTTGACAGCACCGAGTTAGCTATAGTAGTGGACGGCATACCTCAGTTCAACCGTACCATCCCGATCGGCACCTACCAAATCCAGACCGCCCTCAACCAAGCCATGAACCTGCCACCAACCAGAGACACCAGCGAACTGCAAGGCATGACCCTGCCAGTCACAGATACAATGGGCGCATCGGGAGACGCCAATCCGGGAACAAATGCGATGATTAAAGTATTGGGAGAACTAGCAGACGAACTGCGCCGCTCAGTAGACTTTTACCTCAACCAGAGCGAAGAACTCGAAGTAGCGCAACTACTGCTAGCGGGTCCGGGAGCTGCGATCGGCAAACTCGACGAATTTTTTATGCAAAGATTAAGCTTGCCCGCATCTCAAGTCGATCCCATCGAAACCCTAGGAGTCGAAATCAGCCAAGAAATTACCCCAGAACAGCGAGCAGGTTTAGGAGTCGCCCTAGGTTTAGGACTAAGGGAGGTTATGTGACCTAACAGTTTTAGATGAGAGAAAAACCGATTTGAGAATTTGAGGTAAAAACCCCTTCCAAAAGAAGAAGGCAGAAAGCAGAAGGTAGAATATTGGAGGTAGAAGATAGAAGGTAGAAGGTAGAAGGTAAAAGGTAGAATATATCTGAGGTAGAAGCAGCCCCTTCCTTCAGTAAAAGGCAGAAAGTTGTTTCTTTCTTCCCTAAATAAATCCTTCACTTGTACCAGCAATCTTGGGTTCTGTCTAAAATCTAAAATTTCTAATTTAAATCTATAGCAACAGCCAAGACTGTTAGTACCTTCTTAATTGCTGAAACATTAGCGGTAGATCACTTTTTCCTTCTACCTTCTACCTTCTGCCTTCTGCCTTCTACCTTCTACCTTCTACACTGTGCCTTCTACATTGTGCCTTCTACCTTCTACATTGTGCCTTCTGCCTTCTTCCTTCTGCTATAAAACCGAGTGAAGCCATGTACAGCCTAGATATTAATTTTCTCAACGACCGTCCCGACTACAAACCCGTTGCAACCAAAAGCCCAGCTAAAAAAAGTTCCGGTGGAGCCAAAGACCAACTGCCCATATATGGGGCAGTGCTGTTTGCCTTTGGCATCAACGCCGCAGTCATGGGCGCCTGGTGGTGGGCGACTAAGGAAAATACCGACTTGGCCGCACAACAAGCAACCATCGACACAGAACTGGCCCTGTTAAACACTCAAGCCAACACCATCAAAGCCATCAACGCCGAAACCGACCAAGTTACCGCCGAATACAAAGCATTAGCTGGAGTATTCGACCAAATTAAACCTTGGTCGGCGATGCTGCAAGACCTCAGTGCCCGTACTCCGGCCGGAGTGCAAATTGGCAAAATCGAGCAAATCGACCCAAGTCCCTCCCCCGTTGCAGCACCTCCTCCTCCCCCCCCACCAACACCCGCTGCTTCTCCGGGGGCGAGTCCGTCTCCAGCAGCCAGCCCCGCCCCGGCAGCACCTCCCGTCCCCGTCGTCCCGCAGCAGGCATCAAAAGTGCAAATTTCAGGGATAGCCAGTACCTTTGCTCAAGTTAACGACTTTATGTTGCTAGTCCAGCGCTCTCCCTTCTTCCTTAACACCGATACCAAACTGATAGCGGCCACATTAAAAAACAACCCCGCACAATTACAAGTGCGTAACCAAAACGCAGCACCAGCAGAACTTCCCAAACTGCGACCAGTGGTGGAATATAAAATTGAAACGACGCTCAGCCCGACGGGTGCCTCCGAGTTGCTCCCCGAGCTGCGAAGCAAGCAAGCAGACGGGCTCGCAATACGGATAGAAACACTTCAAGAAAAAGGAGTGCTAGAACCACAAAAAGGAGAAGTGAAAAAACCATGACAGCAGAGTTTATTTCTAGCGGACAAGCAGAAGATACAGGGGCTAAGGAAATATTCGGCATTAAGCTGACACCCCAAGTCCAAGCAATCGGCATCGCGGTTCTCGGGCTCCTGATTGCTGGCGGCCTCGGCTACCAGTTCGTACTTCCCGAATTCCAAAAAAGCGGCGAATTCAAGCAAAAACTTAGCGAAAGCAAGCAAACGCAAGTGCAATTGCAAACTCAAATTCAAAAAAAGGCAGAAGCAGAAGCCAAGCAAGAAGAAGCAAAACAGCGCCGGGCCAACGTCACGGCCATGTTTGCCAGCGACGCCAGCGCCAACACGCTTTTGCTTGACATGACCCAACTCGTTAATAGAATCAACGCCGGCGTGCAAGGAGATGACCTCAAGGCTAAAATTACCAAATTTGAGCCGGATATGCCGCCAGCAACAGCAACCGCCACGCCGGGAGCTCCAGACCCTGATATTCTGGCCGATAGCTCCTTCGGGGCGTCCCTGGCTGGCAAGCTCAGACGCAAAAAATTTAAGGTAGAGTTTGAAGGCACTTTTGATCAAACCCGCAATTTTATGCGTAACTTGGAGTTGATGCAGTCGCTGTTGGTAGTTAGGAATTTGAAATCTGAATTGCTAGCATCAAATCAGCCAATTGAAGTTGATTTTTTGAAAGGGAAAATAGTTCCTGTGGAGCAACCGCCAACTAAAATTAAAACTGCTTTTGACTTGCACGCGCTGCTGCCGCTAAAGCAAGAAGAAAAACCGCCAACTCCGGCTCCGAGTCCTGGTGCTAAGTAGCTATTATTTGGCAGATATTAGCTATTGTTCCCAACTCGCTATTTCACAAGAAGTCAGAAGGCAGAAGTTTGAAATGGAAAGATTGAAGGTAGAAGTCAAAAAAGTATGAAGGTCAGAAAAATATTTTTTAGATGGCAATCAAAAATTGGCTCTAAAATCTAATTTCTTCTAATACCAGTTTCAAAAAGTAATGGAACTGTATAGCAATCCTTGCAGGAGTCGTATTTTTTTTACCCTACCCCAAACCTCCCATTTGTAAGGGGAGGAAGTAAGAAATCCACAAATGATGCGAGGATTGCTGTAGGATAGCTTCTAACCCTTATGTCATCTGTTATTCCCAATCGAAAATTAAACATCGAAAAGGGCATAACTTCTTCCTTTAAAAAGGCTCGAAGCGAGAATATTTTAGTCAGTTTAGCAGCTAGCGACAAAAGACTGCGAACAACAAATAACAAATTGTAGTGGAGGAGAGAACGTGAAACAGCATCTACGGTTAAGTGGAGGACTCTTATGCAGCGTTGCAGGAGTTCTGATCGCCCAAGCCCCAGTCTTGGCATTGCCGACTCAGGTAACAGGAGTGCAAGTAAGTCAAGGTAATAATGGCGTAAATATTGTTCTGGCTACAGAAAAGGGCGATCGCCCGCAAGTTTTCGCCATCAATAACGGCAATACTTACCAAGCCACAATTATCAACACCCAGCTCCGCTTACCACAAGGCAACAGCTTCCGTCAAGATAACCCAGCTCCGGGAATTTCTTCAGTAGAAATCAGCCAGGTAGAGGCTAACAGCATCCGCGTTGTGGTAGCCGGCACCAACGGAGTTCCCAACGGACAAATTGTTCCGGGACAAGGCCAAAGCATCGTCCTCAGCGTTGCCGGACAGGGTGGCACAGCACAGTCTGCCCAAACTCCACCCCCGCCCCCTCCGGGACTGCCGCTGAGCCAAACAGCTCCCCCGCCGGCTCCCCAAGTCCGCACCTCGCAAAACCCAGGCGTGCTGCTGCCAAATCCCCAAGTTACTGTTACCAGAAACGATCGCCCGCCCCTCCCCAGCGAAATACAATCCCAAAGCAATCAGGCTGCGCCTTTCCAGCCGCGGGCCGTGGCTCCGCCCTTGGGAGATATCGCGGTGTCTAACATCGCCCCCGGCGTGGGAAATATTGAACTGAGTTCGGGAGAACGCATCCCCCGCTTGGTGCTGCGGGATGCCCCAGTCCGGGACGTTTTGGCTCTGCTGGCCCGCGCTGCTGGCTTGAACATTGCTTTTACAGGTGGCGGGGCCCCTGCTCAACCGGGGCAGCCCGCAGTGCCTGGTCAGCCAGGAGTATCGGGGTCAGATGAAGGGCCGAAGATTTCTTTGGACATCGAAAATGAGTCGGTCCAAGATGTCTTTAATTACGTGCTGCGGCTCAGCGGGCTGCAAGCTAACCGCCAGGGGCGGACGATTTTTGTAGGGACTAACTTGCCGATCGATTCACGCAATATTATCATTCGGACTCTGCGGCTCAATCAAGTTCGCTCTACAGATGCAGCTAACTTTTTGAGCGCTCAAGGCGCGGAAACTCAACTGCCGATTACTCGCGTGACTATTCAAAGCGTGGGCCAGGGAAATGCTGCGCGGGATGTGGAAATTCGGGAACCCGACATTAAGGCGATCGGCGCTAGGGAAGGCACGGGGCCGCTGTTGCTGAGGGGACTGTCGGTGCTGGCGGATTCTCGGCTCAATTCCATCACTTTGGTGGGCGACCCGCGCAAAGTGGACATGGCTGTGGCTTTCTTGACACAGCTAGATTTGCGCCGCCGTCAAGTCGCTGTCAACGTCAAGGTGATCGATATCAACTTGTCGGGAAACAACCAAACTAACACCAGCTTCTCTTTCGGGATTAATGACAGTTTCTTTGTCAATGACGGCGGGGCGGCGATCGTCAATTTTGGCGGCATCAATCCGCCCGATCGGACGACTGTAACTAGTGGCATAGCTAATCGGCCGATTATTGAGAACCGAGACATTCCCACAGAATTCAGGGACACGCCTTTCTACGATGCGAACGGCCGGCGTATCGTGCCGTTTACAGGTCAAGGTCTTGAAGGCCCCGCCAAAGGTGTGTTCCTCCAGCCGACAGCCCCACTTACTAATGACCCCAGGCGAGTTGGAATTACAGATTACATTCCTGGATCGACGACAGGCTCAGGAAGTGCAGACTTCGGCCTGTTCCCGCTGTTCCAATATCCAAGACGTTTTCTGTCTAACCTGCAAGCAAGTATTACTAGCCAGAATGCCAAAATCCTGACCGATCCGACTTTAGTTGTCCAAGAAGGGGAAACGGCGAATGTGGATATCACCGAAGAAGTGATTACTAACATTCGATCGGAATCGCAGACAACAGAAGGTCAAACTACCAGAACGGTGACGGCAGAAAAAGGCCAGGCCGGTTTGCAGTTGGGAGTGGCGATCGATCGCATCGACGATAACGGTTTTGTCTCTCTGCGAGTCAACCCAATCGTCAGTGCGATCGGCCCGGACAGACCCCTGAGCACTGGCGCAGGAGAAAATAACACTATCACCCTGCTGGCTCGGCGGTCTTTGCAGTCGGGGCTAATTCGCCTGCGGGACGGTCAGACTTTGATTTTATCGGGGATTATCCGCGACCAAGACCGGGTTACAGCGAGGAAGATTCCGATTTTAGGAGATTTGCCGATAATTGGTTCGCTGTTCAGGAGCACTGATAAGACCAACCAGCGGGCGGAAGTGATTGTATTGCTGACTCCGCAGATTTTGGATGATAGCGATCGATCGAACTTTGGCTACCAAAACAGCATCAGTCCCGACGCGCGCCAACTGTTGCAGCGCAGTCAGCCCGTCCAGCCGAGACAGTAGGAACGAAGGAAGAAGACATGGGTGTCAACTTTCCACGCTCTTTCCCCTGAGTCCGACAGTCCGACAGTCCGACAGGGGTTGAAACCCCTGCCTCAAAGAAGACAGTCCTCGCTCAAGAGGACTAAAGAACTGATTAGTCCTCTGCAAGACGACTATAAATTACTTTCAGTCGTCTTCAGACGACTTCAGCTATGAGACAGGGACTTCAGTCCCTGGCGGGTTTCGGGAGAATGAAACAGTCCTGGCCCACGGGGAAAAGAAAGGGGAAAGAAAGAAGGAAGAAGGAAAAAAGTTTTCCTTTAGCCCTTGACAAATTACATTTTATTCCTTCTATTTCTATTTTTTTGAGATTGCAAATCCACCGAGGCGAGAAATCTTGTCTCCAAGGTGGTATTTTTTTACCTAAATTTTGGGATTAATTACAAAAATTAGCCAGTTCCATATAAATTAAAGGTTCCACCGATCCATAACGGTCGGCAAGACTTTAGAATAATGCAGTGAAAATTAGATGCTGTGGGGTTTTCAGCAGTTAGAAACAAAAATTCCTTTTCTGACCAATTACCCTAGGGTAATTGGTATTCAGCAGGAGTTGTGATTCGGGGAAGCGGACGGGAGCAATCGGGAACCACCCAAACCTCCCAATCCACACCTCAATCCAGTTGATAACTCACAGCTAATAGTTGAACTAACTCTGTTTAACGTAATTTTGCAAATCGAGAAGGACTTCGCAATGAACAAAGGTGAATTGGTTGATGCAGTGGCGGAAAAGGCTAGCGTGACGAAAAAACAGGCAGATGCTGTTTTGAGTGCGGCCCTGGAAGCAATCATGGAAGCTGTCTCCGATGGCGACAAGGTGACGCTGGTCGGTTTTGGCTCGTTTGAGTCGCGGGAACGCAAGGCCCGCGAGGGTCGCAATCCCAAAACTGGAGACAAGATGGAAATCCCGGCAACCAGAGTTCCTGCATTTTCCGCAGGGAAGTTGTTTAAGGACAGAGTTGCACCGCCGAAAAACGCAGAATAGCTGGCAAACTGAGTCTTGATTAGACCTTTACACGGTGGGAATTTAGCTTGGGCAGCCGCACTGGCAGGCTGCCCTGCCTCTGCTATTGTCGATTTTTCTGCGAGTATCAGTCCTTTGGGCCCTCCTGAGTCGGCACTGGCTGCAATTCAATCACACTTGAGCAGTCTGACGGCTTACCCAGACCCAGATTATGGGGAGCTCAGGACTGCTTTGGGGGAGGCTTTGAATGTTGACCGGGATTGGATTTTGCCGGGGAATGGTTCGGCGGAATTGTTGACTTGGGCGGCTTGGGATTTGTCGAAGCTGGAGGGGACTTATTTGGTGACTCCGGCTTTTGGCGATTACTCGCGGGCTCTTTCGGCTTTCGGCGCGCAGGTGCTCAAATGCCCTTTGGATCTTAAATCTTGCACCATTGTCAAGAATGGGCATCTTGCCCATTCCACAAGAGAGGAATTTTCTGGTGGAACAGGCATCTTGCCTGTTCCTAAACAAGTAATTGAAAATGGTGCAACATCTGAGTTGGATCTGAAATCGTTGGACGTTGGGGCAGGAAGCCGGTTAGTAACGGATGATTTGTCGGTTTCTAACGGTTCCCTTGTCTCCCCTTCTTTTCGTATCCCAGTTCCTCTGGCTCTCGATGCCCCCTCTCGACGAGGTTTGCTACTGAACAACCCCCACAATCCTACGGGTTTGCTGTTTGCTAGGGAGGCGATTTTGCCTTATGTGAAGCAGTTAGGTATGGTGGTGGTGGATGAGGCCTTTATGGACTTTCTACCGCCTTCTGAGCAGGAAACTTTGATCGATGCTGTTGAGGAGTTTCCGAATTTGGTGATTTTACGATCGCTCACTAAATTCTATTCTCTGCCGGGACTGCGGTTGGGCTGTGCGATCGCCCATCCCGATATTCTGCGCCGCTGGCAGTTACTGCGCGATCCTTGGCCTGTGAATGCTTTGGCTGCTGCTGCTGCTGCTGCTGTGGTTCGAGATGCGGCTTTTGAGCAGCAAACTTGGGATTGGCTGCCTGTTGCTCGCCGAGAGCTATTTGAGGGTTTGGCTAATTTGCCGGGTTTGCAGCCAATTGCCGGGGCGGCTAATTTCTTGTTGGTTGAGTCGTCGATGTCGGTTTCTTCGATTCAAAAAAGTCTGTTGGAACGACACCGGATTTTGATTCGGGATTGTTTGAGTTTTCCTGAGTTGGGCGATCGCTTTTTTCGGGTGGCTGTGCGCTCAAGGGCGGACAATCTGCGGTTGATTGCTGGACTTAAAGAAGTCATTAGTCAGTAGTCAGTTGTCAGTTGTCCGTTGATAAACCGATTTTATTGGTCGTTCGAGCGCACCTACCCAAGAAACCCGGTTTCTCTGATAAATCTTGGATTTTGCAGCGAAGTATCTAGGCAGAAACCGGGTTTCTGACCCCGCGCGCCGATCGCCCTAAACTACTAACTAATGACTACTGACTAATGACTAATGACTACTGACAATTCCCGCATCCAGGATACCCGCCACGTGATTCATCCGTCCCGAAATAAAAAACCTGTATCAGATGAAACTTGCCGAACGTATTTATCCGTGGTCAATGCTTCAATTCTAAAATCTAAAATCTAAAATCTAAAATCTAAAATCGATTGACTTCTTTATTTATGCTTGACTATGATTTAGTGATTATTGGTGGAACTCCGGCCGGACGTTATGCTGCTTTGACTGCAACTAATTTCCCGGCCCGCGTTGCTTTGGTGGAACCGCTAAGTAATTCCCAAGATTTGCCGAGTGGGGGGAAAGAGTCGATCGACCTTGGTTTGAGATACAGCCAAACTTTGAGGGAGGCTGCTCGTTTTGCTCAGCAGATCAGCCGCCAGCAGTTGGGAGTTCGCTGGGAAGTCGCGAATTCCTCTATGCCACTCAAATTGCGCTTTGACGGGGTTCTAAAGTGGGCAGATGATGTTGTTTCTAATTTGTCAGAAATTGATTCTCTCGGCCTTTTGGCTACTCGCGGGGTTGATGTTATTTTTGGCAGCGGCGAGTTTGTTGCGAAACCGGATTTGGCTTTTGTTGTGGGCGGGCGAAAATTGCGATCGCTCTGTTATTTGCTAGCTTGTCCAACTCTGCCGGCGATTCCCAATATTGAAGGACTTTCGTCTGCTGGCTTTTTTACTTCGGAAACTGTTGGGGAATTAGCAAAACTTCCCCAGTTGCCTAAAAGTTTGGCTGTAATCGGCGCAGATCCCAGCGGTGTCGAAGTGGCTCAAACTTTTGCTCGCTTGGGGGTTGCTGTCACTTTGGTGGTGAAAAGTTCGCACATTTTGGCTAAAGAAGACCGGGAGGCTGCTGGTTTGGTGCAAGCTGGAATGGAAGCTGAGGGAGTGCGGATTCTGACTGCTACTGAGGTGACTCAAGCTAGGGTGATTGATGGTAAAAAGTGGATTCAAGCTGGGCCAAGGGCGATCGAAGCTGAGGAGATTTTTCTGGCTGCGGGTAGAGGACACAATTTTTCTTCGTTAAATCTCGAAGCGGCTAAGGTTAAATTCAGCGATCGGGGGGTGATTTTAAATGAAAAGCTGCAAACAACTAATCACCGAATTTACGGGATCGGCGATGTTGCTGGGGGTTATCCGTTCCCTCACATCGCTAATTACGAAGCTGCAGTTGCTGTGAAAAATGCTTTGTTTTTGCCGCTGTTTCAAATAGATTATCGCGGGATTCCTTGGGCGATTTTTTCTGACCCGCAATTGGCGAGGGTTGGCTTGACTGAAGCGCAAGCAAGGCGTCGTTTTGGAGACGATCTGATTGTTTGTCGGGAATATTTCAAGAATGTTGAAAGAGCTCAAATGTCCGGGGATACAACTGGTTTTTGTAAGATTGTCGGGCGTCGCAACGGGGAGATTTTGGGAGCGAGCATTGTGGGGCCGCAAGCTGCTGAGTTGATTCACGCGATCGCTTTGGCTGTGCGTCACGGGATGAAGGTTGAGGCGATCGCCCAACTTCCTTATATTTGGTCTAGTTTTTCGGAAATTAGCGGTCAAACTGCTGCTGTTTGGGAGTCGCAGCGCTTGGGCAGAAATACTTTTTCGCGGAATTTATGGGAGAATTTGTTTCACTGGCGCAGGTATTGGAATCAGTAAAGAAATCCAATGTTTGTAGTAGGATTTTTTGAATTTTATATGCTTAGCGCACAATTAAAAAGTAATTTGCTAATCAACTCACTCGGCCCTAAAATTGTGTGTCAATAAATAATATAACAAGGTGTTGACCGTTGCTCCCAGGTCGAGGGAAATATGTAATTTAAATGTACCACAACTTAACTAATAACTGATGACTACTCACTGAGAACTAATGACTGCTAACTAATTATTGCGGGCGAGAGTGCAATGCTGGATTTGACGATCGCCGGTACAATGCGATCGCACGCCATTCTCGCCCCAGAAAGGTTTCTGGCGACTGGCCCCACTTGCAGCGCCGCTAAACCACCAGTCAAAAATAATTCGCATCCGGGCCAACGCAGGTGTTTGTCTAAGACTGGCAAACCTTTAACTATTTCAATGGGATGCGTTTCTAGCATTTCTTTGAACATTGGTTCGGCTGCAATGTCTAGTTTGGTGCCGGTTGCTAGCCAAATTCGATCGACAAATAACGTCTCCCCACCGCTGCAATCAACAGTCCATCTGTTATTTTCCCACCGAACGCCAACAACTTCGCACTGTTCGTGAAATGTCAGTTGTTCGCTGTGGGAGAGCCTCCGCAACTGTGTCATAATTTCCGGTGTCATCGAGCCACCGTTGCGGGCTTGTTGAATGGTTTCCCAACGCGAATGGCAATCTGGTTCGGCGGCGAATCCTTTGAGGTATTTTGGCCCCAACCAACCGGGTTCGGCATCAAATAGTTTTTCTTGGAAATAGCGCCTAGTCATTAACAGGACTTTGGCTCCTCTGGCAATTGCTCCTACTGCTAAATGTCCGCTGGTTAGTCCGCCGCCGACAATTAATATTTGTTCTCCGTGCAATTGCAAATTTCGCAAATCTACTTGATGGGAGTGGCGAATTCTTTCGGGGGGATGCTGTGTTTGAATTTGATTTGCCCACGCTGGTAAATGCGGTTTTCCACTGCCGGCGGCGACGATTACTCGGCGGGCGATCGCACTTTTTCCGTCTTCAAACCACAGGTGGAAACGGCCGGATTTCGGCTGAATGCGGGTTACTTTTGCTTTGATAACTCGATCGCCCAATTGCCACCGTTTAATTGTGTCGCCGCAAAATTCCTCAAATAACCGACTTCCGGGCAAATCGTAGGGGGGAAACAATTCCGAGGAGCGATTTTCGGCAAACCTCCGCAATTCGTAAGGGTTGGGATCGGGGTGGTGCACTGCGGGCGATCGTAAATGCCCAATTTCTAAAGCTGCAAATTGCCTCCGCCACTGAGTCAGCCATTCGCCGCTCGGATCGAATGCTAAAAATTTATCCCGGAGGCTCTTGCGTTTTTTTAATATGTGTGCAGTAAGAGTCAGGGCGTGGGGCCCAGCGCCGATTAAAGCTAAATCAATTTGGGGCGGCGTGGCTTCTGAGTTCGCTTGCATGAGAATTGCTGATTTGCGAATGATAACAATTCTCATTATTATAGGTCGATCGAGCCTCAAGTTTACGTCTTTCGAGAACCAGCAGGATTTCTGTTCCGCAAAAAGAGACAGGATGATACGCAAAAGCTCAGAAACCCTCTTGATGAGAGGTTTCTGCCCCGACAGGGACGCACTGCGACGCTCAGAAACCGGGTTTTTTAGCTCACCGAAATGAAAACCGCGATCGGAAAGCGTCGGCATCGTCCGTTGGCGTAGCGATATAAGGGTCGCGAATTAAATAACTTACAATTTTAATTGTTATTGTGGGATGGGCGTCCCGCCCGTCCACTCATGACGGGCTATAAGAGCCCATCCCACTTTCAAGAGTGGAAGTTATTTAATTCTCATTCCTAAGTAAAACAACTTAGCCGACTGCCGATGTCATTTTCCGCTTCTGAACTTTGGCATTTAATACCTGATTTACTTCTGAGAGTTGGGCAGCTTGTTGTGGCATCTGGGCAAATAATTCAGCTTGCTCACGGGCGACTCCCAAGTGCTCCGCAATCTGACGCAGAAACTCGATTTCCTCTGCTTCCGGCTTTAAACCCTGAGCCGCCCGAATTGTAATGATGACATTAAATTATGATGTAAACTAGACATTAGATTTTCTAGGCGATCGCCTTCAAGCATCGGTTTCAAAAACACTCTTAAGTACCTGATTAGCGTCTTAAGTTCCTCTTCCATGAACTGCGGTTGTTCCATAAGCCTTAGCTAAGTCATTTTCTACTTAGTCTCAACTCAAGTATCAACAGCTCTTACATAAAATATTAAGTCGAGTTTTTAAAATCCCTCTTTCATAATTGGAATTTCCAAAATATGTTAAGAAAAATGTAATTAATGAATAGCAAGGCAGATAGAGGGAAAATAGTAGAAAGTAACTCTAAGAAGCTTCCGACTTGAAAGAAGTAGGAATACGTAGAAATGGCTAGCATAAAAAATCTTGTTCTAGGATATCACATTAACGAGCAAATATACGCAGGCAATCGAACTCTAGTTTATCGCGGTTGTCGGTCTTCAGATCGGCTGCCCGTAGCGATCAAGCTGCTGCGAAATGACTTTCCCCGCTTCAACGAACTGGTTCACTTCCGCAACCAGTACGTCATTGCTAAAAACTTAGATATCCCTGGCAGTGTCAAGGCATACAGCCTAGAGACTTACCACAACCACTATGCTCTGGTGATGGAAGACTTTGGCGGAATTTCCTTATGTAGCTACCTGGCTAATCTAGCATCTGAGAGCAACGAACCCCTAGAAGGCTTGCCCGTGAGCGAGTTTCTGCCTATTGCGATTCAAATTGCCAACTCCCTCGACGGACTTTATCGCCACCACGTCATCCATAAAGACCTCAAACCTGCCAACATTCTCATTAACCCCACCAGCAAACAAGTCAAGCTGATTGACTTCAGCATCGCTTCCCTACTACCGCGCGAAACCCAAGAAATTCAAAATCCCAACGTGCTTGAGGGCACTTTACCTTACATTTCTCCCGAACAAACTGGGCGGATGAACCGAGGCATTGATTACCGCACAGATTTTTACTCGCTGGGAGTCACATTCTACGAATTATTAACAGGAAAGTTACCATTCCAAACAGACGATCCAATGGATTTGGTACACTGCCACCTCGCCAAACAGCCCCTCCCAGCCTCAAGTTTAAACCAGAGCGTTCCATTGGTGCTGTCGGAGATTGTCAGCAAACTGATGGCGAAGAATGCTGAAGCTCGCTATCAAAGCGCCCTAGGACTCAAGTTTGATTTGGAAATTTGTTTATTCCAGTGGAAAGAGACAGGGAGGTTAACTAACTTTAAAATAGGGGAGCGAGATTTGTGCGATCGCTTCATCATCCCAGAAAAATTATACGGTAGAGAAACCGAAGTATTCTCCCTGCTATCGGCCTTCGAGCGCGTGAGTGGCGGCAGCACCGAAATGATGCTCGTTGCCGGTTTCTCCGGCATTGGTAAAACCGCTGTTGTCAACGAAGTTCACAAACCAATTGTGAGACAGCGTGGCTACTTCATCAAAGGCAAATTCGACCAATTTGCGCGCAGCCAGCCCTTCTCAGCTTTTGTACAAGCTTTTCGCGATTTAATGGGACAATTGCTCTCGGAAAGCGATGCTAAAGTTGAGGAGTGGAAGACTCAAATCCTGGCAGCATTGGGCGAAAATGCTCAGGTAATCGTTGAGGTAATTCCCGAACTAGAGCGGATTATTGGCTCGCCACCCCCGGCACCAGAACTCGTCGCCAGTGCTGCCCAAAATCGCTTCAATCGGTTATTCGAGAACTTCATCTCTATCTTCGCCACTAAAGAACATCCCCTCGTTATTTTCTTAGACGACTTGCAATGGGTAGACTCAGCCTCATTGAAGTTGATTCAACTCCTGACGAGCGATCGCGATCGGCGCTATCTCTTTTTAATTGGAGCGTATCGAGATAACGAAGTTTTTCCCGCACACCCTTTGATGGTGACATTAGCCGACATTCAAACAACCGGAGCTACGGTAAACACCATTACTCTAGATCCGCTTGAGCGCTTCCATTTGAATTGTCTGATTGCCGATACATTAGCTTGTTCTACAGCGTTGGCTCAGCCTTTGACAGAACTCGTTTATCAGAAAACCAAAGGCAATCCATTTTTTAGCACACAATTCCTCAAATCTTTGCATGAAGATGGGATAATTGAATTTAATTTTGCAGCTCGGTATTGGCAGTGCGATATTGCTAGAGTCCGAACCTTGGCTCTAACGGATGATGTACTAGAATTCATGGCACTTCAGTTGCGAAAGCTGCCAGCCCGGACACAGGAAGTTTTAAAGTTAGCTGCTTGTATTGGCAATCAGTTCGATTTGGCTACATTAGCAATTGTTGATGAGAATTCACCAACAGAAACAGCAACAGCTTTGTGGAAAGCATTGCAAGAAGGGTTGATTTTACCAGTTAGCGATGTTTATAAATTTTATCAAAAATGTGGTAACAGTTTATCAACATCAATCACTGGAGAAGAATCCGAGCAATCACCAGTTAACAATGACCAATTAGTTAAATACAAATTTTTCCACGATCGCGTCCAACAAGCAGCCTATTCCCTCATTCCTGAAGACCAAAAGCGCTCTACTCACTTAAAAATCGGTCAACTGCTGTTAAAGAATACGCGCGAAGCCGATCGAGAAGAAAGAATGTTTGATATTGTCAACCACTTGAATATGGGAGTAAATCTAATTACCCACGAGCTAGATAGGGAGCAATTAGCACGGTTAAATCTGGTTGCCGGAAAGAAAGCTAAAGCTGCTACTGCCTATTCTGCTGCGGTTGAATATTTAAATATTGGCACAGAATTACTGGCAGTAAATAGTTGGGAGAATCAATACGAACTAACATTAGCGCTGCATACCGAAGCAGCAGAAGCGGCATATCTAAGCGGTGACTTTGACCGGATGGAGACATTAGCATCACTCGTGGAAAGCTGCGCCAAAACGCTACTGGACAAAGTGAAGGTATATGAAGTACAGATAGAAGCTTATATGGCGCAAAATAAGCTACAGGAAGCTCTGAATACAGGGTTGCCAGTCTTACAGCAGTTGGGGGTAGAGTTTCCCTCCGAGCCAAATTTCTCTGATATTGGACAGGCACTAGGAGAAACCGCGTCAATTTTGAGCGGAAAGGGAACTGAGGACTTAATCGATCTCCCTCTAATGACAGATCCTCAACAAATAGCAACTATAACCATTCTGTCAAGCCTATTTACTCCTGCCTACATAGCGCTGCCGCCACTCGCGCCTTTGGTAGTTTGCAAACAAGTCAATTTATCTGTCCAATATGGCAATGCTTCTTTGTCACCCTATGCTTTTGCCATATATAGTTATCTTCTCTGTGGCATGGGAGATATTGAGCGGGGCTATGAGTTCGGTCAAATGGCTTTACGTCTCTTGTCAAAGTTGGATGCCAAAGAAATCCAAGCCAAGACATCCGCAATGGTACATTCTAGTATTCAACCTTGGAAAGAACACTTCAGAAAGAGCTTAGAACCTTTGCTGTCAGATTATTTTTGTGGGCTGGAAACCGGAGAGTTAGAATTTGCTGGCTATGCTATCTTTCAATACAGTTATTACTCGTATTTTATTGGCAAGCAACTAACGCAACTCGAACGAGAGATAGCAAGCTACGCAGATGCCGTCACTAAAATTCATCAGGAAGCAGCACTTTCTTATCAGAAAATTTGTTGGCAAGCCGTTTTGAACTTGATAGGAAGAGCGCAAGACCCATGCCATTTAAAGGGAGAAGCCTACGACGAAGAGACAATGTTGCAACTGTATGAGCGAACCAATAACTACCTGGGGATTCATTACTTATACTTGCACAAACTTGTGCTTTGTTATCTGTTTGAAAATTACCCGGAAGCCTTAAAAAATATCGCTCAAATAGAAAGTTATTTGAGCGCAGCTTCAGGGCAGATAACTGTTGTCCTCTTCTATTTCTACGATTCTCTAGTACGGCTGGCAGTGTATGCCGATACTCCACAGTCCGAACAACAGGAACTTCTTGACAGAGTACAAGCTAATCAAGAAAAAATCCAGAAATGGGCGCATCATGCCCCCATGAATCATCTGCATAAATTCTATCTAGTAGAGGCAGAGCGGCATCGGGTTTTAAACCAAAAAATAGAAGCGCTTGAGATGTACGACAAGGCGATCGCCCTCGCCAAAGAAAACGAATACCTCAACGAGGAAGCTCTAGCTCACGAACTCGCTGCTAAATTCTATTTAGAATGGGGTAAAGAAAAACTGGCAAAACCTTATTTAATTGATGCTTACTATGCTTACGCTCGTTGGGGAGCAAAAGTAAAGATTGACCATTTAGAACAGCGTTATCCCCAATTGCTGGCTGTGATCCTGCAACAGGAGCGAACTCGCCAGAATCCGACCGAAACAACTCACACATCCAGCAGTGAATCATCCGTATCTAACACGAATAGAACAATTATCGGTAGCACTAGCAGTTGGGGCTTAGTAGATTTGCCGACAGTAATCAAAGCTTCTCAAGCTCTATCGAGCGAAATTAAACTCGATCAATTGCTCACTACCCTCATGCAAGTGGTGGTAAAGAATGCCGGAGCACAAACCGGAGCATTAATTTTGAATGAAGAGGGAAACTGGAGGATAAACGTCCACTGCACAAACCGCCAAGAGTGCCTTCTGCAATCAATGCCGGTTGAGGAGAGTGAAGTAATTCCTCTCACCCTGATCAACTACGTCAAACGTACAAAAGAAACCCTGATTTTTGATGATGCTAGCAATCAACCAAGATTTGCATCTGACCCCTACATAATCCACCACCAACCTCAAAGCCTGCTGTGCACTCCGATCAGCGAGCGAGGGAAAATGATGGGGATTTTGTATTTGGAAAATAATTTAGCAACCGGGGTATTCACGGGCGATCGCGTCGCCATCCTCAACATCCTGTGCTCCCAAGCAGCAATTTCCTTACAAAACGCCAGACTGTATCAACAATCCCAGGAATATGCCCAAAAACTAGAACAATCTATCCACGATCTCAAACAGATGCAGTTGCAATTGGTGCAGGGTGAAAAAATGTCTGCTTTGGGAAATTTAGTCGCAGGGGTAGCCCACGAAATTAACAATCCCGTAGGCTTTATCGCGGGAAATTTGCAACCGGCTATAGAATATGTGGGGGATTTATTCAATTTGATTGATTTGTATCAAGAAAAATTTCCTAATCCGGGAGGAGAAATTGAAGCAGAAATTGAAGATATGGACTTGGAGTATTTGCGAGAAGATTTGCCCAAATTGATTGGTTCAATGAAAGAGGGAGTCGATCGCATCCGCAATATCAGTACAAGTTTGAGAACGTTTTCCAGGGCAGATAGCGATCGACCAGTTGCTTTCAATATTCACGATGGACTTGAAAGCACTCTGCTAATTCTCAAGCACCGTTTAAAAGCCAGCGAGTTCCGCCCTGCCATTGAAATTGTGAAAGAGTATGGTAACTTGCCCCTAGTGAAATGCTTTCCTGGACAGTTAAACCAGGTATTTATGAATGTGCTGGCTAATGCCATTGACGCTCTGGAGGAGTCAAATAAGGGGCGCTGTTTTAGTGAAATTAAAGCCCTACCTAATCAAATCACGGTTCAAACTGCTCTGAGCGAAGACAACAATCAGGTTGTGATTCGGATTAAGGATAATGGAGTGGGGATGTCGCCCGAAGTCAAGGAAAACATCTTTAACCACTTATTTACAACCAAGCCTGTGGGTCAAGGAACCGGATTAGGATTGTCGATCGCCCACCAAATTGTTGTGGAAAAACATGGAGGTACATTAGTGGTGAATTCTTCTTTAGACCAGGGTTCGGAGTTTGTGATTTCTATTCCGGTGTGAGCCTTTTGTAGTAAGGCTTGAGGGCAATTAGCAGACCCTCGAAATGACAAGCCACGTTGTTAGAATAAACAGGAAACTGGGCACGGGGAACGAGCAACAGGCTAGGGGTTGTCGTGCTAGAAACTGGCGACTACGGACTTGGAAAACAAAGAATCGAGGCTAATTTTCCCATCATCAGCCCGCACCTTATTCGTGATTGAGACAGCGGTTTCCAACCGCCCGCTTTACCAACACTCTCCCCTTTTTTTGTGCCCGTTTTGAGTCAAGAGTTCCCTTGAGATTTTAAGCCTCTACCTTGCCGAAATGAAAGCAGCTATCATGCTACTCAGATTGTGGAGGTGAACTAACCTGACGGTCAACTGGGTACAGTTAGACCGCAGGCTTCTTTTTCCTTTTTTTCAAAGGCTTTTTTGAGTGACGGAGTTCCCCCGCCACTTTCATAACTCAGACCAATCTTTCTGACGAGTTTAGCTGAATTTTCGTCTCGATCTAAAGATTCCCCACACTGGCAAGAATGCCACCGTTCCGATAATTCTTTCGGGACTTTATTGAGGCAGTTCCAACAGTGCTGGGAAGTTCCCTTTGGATCAACAAATAAAACACTTTTACCTAGTTTCCAGGCGACATATTTCAGAACGTTGGCGAATTGCCCGTGAGCAGCATCAAGCATGGATTTATTCAAACCACTCTTAGCTGACTGACCGTTAGGCAAATAAACCAAATTACCATTCTCAATATCGGTCTTGGGCTTGGCACGTCTAGTCAGATTTTTGACACTCAAGTCTTCAACAACTAAAACATCACATTTACCGAATAACTCATGTGCAGTTTTGAACTGAAAATCTAATCGGGATCTAGCCACGAACTGATGGAGTTGGGAAACCTTGTCCTTGATTATTTTCCAAGGTTGAGAACCCTTGACTCTATTAGCTAACTTCGCTTGAAGCCTTGCTAATTTCTGAGCCGATTTCCTCAAAAATCTAGGATTCTCAACTCTTTCACCATTGGAAAGGTAAGCGTAATTAGTAATTCCCAAGTCGATACCCACAGTATTTTCATCAGTCGGTTGAATTTCTGCAACCGTTACGGGAACCGTCTTATCTTCTAGCGTCAAGGAAATATACCACCCATCCGCTTCTGAGATAACACTACCCGTCTTAACTTTGAACCCTGTTGGTATTGGGCGGTGAAAAACCATAGGTACTTGACCTATTTTGGCAAGGCTAATACAAATCCTATTTTGCTCATCCTTGACAATATTTAGGTTGTCTAATTGAGGATAAGTGAAGGATTTGTAGTAGGGTCGCCCCTTGAATTTAGGCTTGCCTCTACGATGGCCATTTTTGTCGGGCGTAGTAAAGTTTGAAAAGGAAGTTTCTACTCTGTTGACGACATCTTGCAAAACCTGAGAATCCAACACTTTATAATTAGGAAACAGCTTTTTAGTGTTTTTTATGTCAGCAAGTTGTATCGTCTGCCACTGTACATATCCGCCTTCAATGTTCGAGAAAACGTCACCTTTCCTGGTCAAAGGATTGCCTGATTCATCCTTCTTTCTGCCATCTCTAGTTTGCACTCTCGTCAAAGGAATATTTCGATAAATCTCCTCAACAGGGACTATCGAAACAATCAATGGGCAAGCGTTTATGGGCGTTCTCGTGGCTGACCACCACCTAAATCTTTCGCTGAGTCGGTAGTTGTACTGCCGGCGACAAAGTTCTAAGTGAGCCACAATCGTCGTTAGTTGGGCAATGGTTGGTTTGAGGCGGTATTTGTAAGTTAGTTGCATTTCTAAACTTCCTATTTTCGACCTTTGCATAGTATAGTTTATGTACGTCTAAAATGCAACACCAAATTACTATTTTAGCACTGGGAAGAACATCGAAAATCAAGATGCTCCCGAAGATTGATTCATAGTAGGCAAGTCTAATTGTCGGCTTCCGTTCCTCCATCCGACGAGCCTTTCATCACGCGGGCGTAATTCATTCGGGGTACTTCGCTTAGCGCTCAGATTCATCCCCTCTGAATATACGCCCGGGACTTCCCGGCTGGTAGTTAAAATAGATTTCGAGGCAATTTTAGAAATACTTTTGTCTTGACCGATCGCCCTGATGCGGTGTGGAGTGAAAGCAAAAAGTGGTATACAAGAGTGGTTTATATACCACTTTTGTATACCACTGCCGATAAATTGCACAGATGGCTAAAAAAGCGGATAGCCTCAAAGCCTTGTGGAGTAAGGGATGTACGGAGAGGGTGGGATTTGAACCCACGTTAGAGTTACCCCTAAAGTAGATTTCGAGTCTACCGCATTCAACCGCTCTGCCACCTCTCCAATTGATTTGAGATGTGAGCTAAAAGTATTTTACCGCACAGTGTGCCAGATTGTAAATCTTTATAAAAAAGAAGTTTGATTTTCTTCAGATTCCAAAGTGGTCTTAAATCCCCCTGCTGGAGTCCACTGGAGGGCTCCGTCGCGCCCTGTCCAGAAAATCTGGGTTTTGCTTTGGCGCAGTTGGGCTGCGGTTTCTGGGTCGATTTCGTCAGCAGAGGCGATCGCCACTTGTGGCCCAACTGCGCTTAACAACTCAGCCGTCAGGGCTTTTCCTGACCACCACAGCACTTGAGCCGGCTTCAAGGTTCCCGTTGCTGCCAATTTTTTTTGCGCTTCCGGTGTCATTTCACCGACGAGCAACCAAGTTCGATTTCCCACCAGGAATTCTACCACCGGAATCTCCGCATTCACCAACTGCAACCGCGTCGCACCCATATCAACTGTACTGTTAGTTTCTAAAGGAAAGTAAACGCCTTGGCGAGATTGCACAGCCGTCATAAATTCCTGATTGTTGCTACGGTAAATTTGTTTGGGAGCGTTATTATCATAAAAGGTTTTTATTGGCAAGCGTGCTAGTAATTTTCCCCAACCACTGCTCAATCCTAAATGACCGTGAGTGGCGATCGCAAAATTCACAGAATTAACTCCTTGCTGCTGCAAAAAAGGCAACACTGTAAACCTTACGGTATTTTCATCACCGCTATTAATTAGCGCCACTTTTCCCCTATCTTGAATTACTAAAACAGGTTCGCCAGATGTCGCCAGCAAAGTAACTTGAAATAAAGATGATTGAACGTGCCAAGCTGGCAAAACTATGATACTTATTCCCGCTACCAGCGCCAGCGGTAAAATCCAAGCAGATGAAAAACTCGGCAGCGCAATAACTCTGCTTTTCCCCTTCTTCCCTTTCCCCTTTTCCTGATTTTTTCCTCGGACTGCTTCCGGCTTCCGTCTTTTTTCTTCCTTCCTCCTTCTATCCGTTACATCCGTTACAGAATCCGTTGCCGAACTTCCTTCTTCCTTCTTCTTTCTTCCCCCGATCCAAACCCAGCAAATTAAACTGTAAAGCGCGATTAGCTGAAACACCGATACTTGACCGACAGCTACCGAATTACCGGGTAATTGCGAGAAATATTGGGCGATCGCAATTAACCCCTTTGCCGGATAGTCCAGCAGTTGTGCTAAAACACTGCCAGCGGGCGGAAAAATCAATCCAGCTAAAGCGCTAACCATCCCCCCAATACTCAAAATCCACAGCAAAGGAGCCGCAATAATATTAACTAAAATGCTGTAAGGTGATACCACGCTAAAAACGTAAAGTAGCAGCGGCAGCACCCAAACTGAAGCGGCGATCGGAACCACAACAATCGAAGCGATCGCAGGAGGCATCCAGTCCAATTTTGCCATCAGTGGTGGCGTTGTCACGATTAACCCCAAAGTTGCCAAAAAACTTAGTTGAAAACCTAAATCCCAAATCCACAAAGGGTTAACCAGCAGTAAAATAGTAGCAGCGATTAACAGCAATCCCAGCGGCTTAACTTGGCGGCTGAGCACCAAAGCAAATAGTGTTCCAAATCCCATCAAAGCAGCGCGGCATACTGATGGTTCAAAGCCAGTTAATGCCACTAGCAAAAATAAAGCACCGACGCCAAAACTAAATTGCAATTGTTTGGAAAAACGCCTGGTTAAAGCTAGAACTAAAGCCAAAACCATCGAAACTTGAGTGCCGGAAGCTGCGATCGCGTGGGCTAATCCAGCCTGCACAAAATAGTCGCGGATGTTGTAAGGTAAATCTACTGCTTGTTTGCCGAGGGCGATCGCACTGATTAGCGGGCCTTCGGGAACATTTAACTGCGATAGTTGCGATCGCACGATCCGCTGCCGCATCGCTTGAATTTTCGATGGCTGCATCCCGCTTGGTTCCAAGAAAGCAGCCGTTTGGCTGTTAACTCGATTTACATCCGCGATCGCCTTTTCTCTCTTCCAGTCAATTTGACGCCCTTTGAGCCCTACAAAAGCTCCTTCTCTGGCTAAATATGCTTGAAAATTAAAAGCCCCCGGATTCGACGGCGGCTGCGGTTTGTACAAGGAACCCACAACTGCGATCGTATTGTCGGCGTACAAACCCGTTGCTTGCAGCAGGGGCACTGTAACGTAGAGTTTGCCGGATACTGGGCGGTTTACGACTGCTCCTCCCTCGCCGCCGTTGATTTCGCTAACTAAATCTGTTTCTAGCCAAAATTGCGATCGACCCGATCGAGTCAATCGAGGCGTACTGACAACTCTACCGCGAACTGTCACTGCCACTTCTTGAGTGTTTCCAACCGCCGGAATCAGTTTGCTGATGTCATCTATTGCCGGTTGGGGCGATCGAACTGCAAAATAAACGCTAGCTAGAAATGCCAGCAAACCAGCAACCGCCCACACCCATTTCGCTCTCGGCAGCATCTCCAACAAACTCAACTCTTCCCTCGCATCTAAGGGTGCTTCAAGAGCATTTTCTTTTTGTCTGCTGCGTCTTTTCTTAGTAACTTTGACAGAATTTTTAGTATATTTTCGCAACAATTTCGGCAGGGCGATCGCTACCGTTATTCCCAAAGCAAGTATCCCGTATCTACCCCAAGAAACCGCTGTAGAAATCAATCCCAAAATGTAGGCAAGACAGAAAATGACACCCGTTGCTTGATTCATTAATTAGCAAGTAATTAGCAATTTTTACTGTCCAAAGTAGAGTTGGTTTCAGTCCAGAACACATAATATCAATTCCGGTTATATCGGAATGATTTAACCACAGAGAACGCAGAGAACGCAGAGGAAGAGAAGAGAGAGAGACGAATAATGCCGATGAAGAGAGGATTTCATATAACCTCTGTATGTAGGGTACACATTGCGACCCTACATATACTACCACTGCCTGATAAGTCTTCTTCTAAATAGACAGCCCCAATTTTAAACCGAAAGCCGCGTGCAGCACCATAAGTGCAAGGGCCGTCGTGCCTAAATAAGCGTGAACCGCGCGCAGTGCTAGCTTATTGCCCCCAAAACCCGTTAGCGAAATCAAGCTGCCAATAGCCAGCAAAACCAGCACTGCCGAACCCGTCCAAAAATGCGGACTTTCCATGACTGGCTGGTGCTGCATCACCAGCGACAGCAAGCCGCCTGTATAGCCCAAAGCTAGAAACAGAAACATCCACGGTGCAAGCTTGCGGTGATCCGAGCGACTTTTGAGTGCGACATCTTTATCGGTGGCCAAACGTCCCTGCCATCCCGTATACCCGACAAAACTGCCCATCGCCACTACCACGATCCCCATCATTACAGGGTGTCCCCAATGGGTAATTGGTTCGGGAATTCCTAGACTGCGAAATTGACTGGCGATGGGTTCTAGTAGTTCGCTTAAATTTACCATTTGATACTGACTCCAAACTTGGCGATAAATATTTTCGGACTAATCATTAAAATATTATAAAATATTAGTGTAGCAAGTGCGATCGTGCACTTCAAAGAGCCGTTTAACCTAACAGCCCAACATTGGCCAAAAGCCTAGATATACGCAAAACTTAGCCGGCTTGGGCCGGCTGTGAGATGTTTTACAGCAGTGATGCTGCTTCAAGTTAATTATTAGCCCGATCGGCTAAATCTAAGAGCAAAAATAAACGCCATTCGCCCGCACATCACACCCCGTGGGCTGCCTTTTGCCCAATCTTCACAGCCTCATCCTCACTCTGGATGTTAAATTATACCTGCCTGCTCAAAGTTAATTTCAATTCCTTGACTTTTGAATGCCCAAGGGGAAATTTAACATCGCAGCCGACGAGCCGTCACACTTCTACATTTTGCTAATCGTTCTCAAGGGAGAATCAACTGCTGAAAAAAAACTAGAGGTTCCAAGTTTGAGACTTCTGGCATCAAGTATGCCGTCTGCCCAGGCTCACTTCGATCGACCGATCGCTAAACAGTCTCAAGGCACCCTGATAGCACTCTTGGCTGTTGAGCAGCCATCGCTGTGCACCTAAATGAATCCTCCCAACTAACTCGCTGGGGATTCGGTTTTAGCAGACAAGCAGCCACTTTCTTGCGTCGCCTTCCTCGGAACCGTGCAATCGCTACACTCACTGGGCCGTCGCTAAAGTAGCTTCCGAAGGTTGGATTTGATACTTTACGAGATTTGCCAGTTCTTGTAACTGATTAATCGCTTCTGCACCTTCTAGTTTCATGAGTTCGCGGTCGTCCCGCATCTCAGTCCAAGTGATACCGTAATCTGACACTAAAAATCGAATCAGATGGTTGTCCGTCAAACTGACCATAAATGAGGCACTGTTCATCTGACCCCCGCAAGTGTAGCAGGATGCCAGATAACCCCGATGCTCTAGCACGATCGCTAAAGCTTGGAGGTTCATTACCAAATCTTGAACGAATTTACGGTGTTGTTCTGCAAGTCTCAGAAACACAGTTCTCCTCCTATCACCACACCGTGTATTTTACATCCCATTTAATAATTTCTTAATAAGTGGGTCTTTAGGTGCTGGTTCAGTATACGTTTAGTATGCTCAAAAAAAATCGGATTAGCGACCTCTTCAGCCTACGTATACTAGATTAACCGAGTTGCGATCGAAACGAAGTATCAGCAGCAACATTCACCCAAAACAGGCTCTCGCGGGGGACTCCAGCCGGAAAATTTGCCTGCTGTCAGGGCTGATTCAGCCGTTCGAGAGCCCAAAGATACAAATAACTAATGATAGTAATGAAATTAGTTAAGTAGAAGAGTTCAATCACCCTGGGGATACTCGTCCCAAAGCGTCGTCGTCTGCCGCAAGCTCCGAAAATCGCCATTCCCCAAAATCAAGTGATCCAGTAGCGGAATCGACAAAAACTGCGCTCCCGCCAGCAACTGTCGCGTCAAAGCAATATCCTCCGGGCTCGGTTCCACAATCCCCGATGGGTGATTGTGCGAGATAATCGCCCGCGTCGCCCCCTGGCGGATCACCTCGCGAAAAATATCCCGTGGGTGAGCCAAAGTTTCCGTGGCTGTGCCGATCGTAATTACCTGAGTACCCAGCAGCCGATTTTTCACATCCAGCAACACCACAGCAAAACGTTCCTGAGACTGCCACATCAAATCCTGACTCAGGGCATCAGCCGCCGCTTGGGGAGAGTCAACCACAGCCATTTCCGGCGGCCGCGACTGAAAAACCCGCTTCCCCAACTCCACCGCAGCCAAAATCGAAGTCGCCTTAGCCGGGCCAATCCCGTGAATCTGCGTCAACTCCTGAACGCTAATACTGCGTAGCACAGCCAGAGGATCGCGGGAATGCAAACTCAACTGATTTAAAATATACTGTCCAAGCCCTACGGCGGAAAGTTTGCCGGGGCCCTGACCAGTACCCAGGAGAATCGCAATCAATTCTGCAGTTGCCAAACTTTTCGGGCCACCCGCCATCAACCGTTCCCGTGGCCGTTCACTCGTTGGCAAATCGGCAATTCTCAAGCTGTAAGTCATAGCTGCACCCGCACCGCAAGCTCAACAATTAGACAATTTTAGCCGATCAATTTGTGTTCTTCAATTCGTACAATCACCGAAAAAAGCCTTCATCATTAACCGAGGCTGTTGGCAGATAAAATCTAACCCAGGGTTTCGCAAGCGATCGAGTCTCGATGTCGATCGACCTTAAACCGATCGCCCGGATATGCCTCTAACACTCGCTGCGCTTGGGCTTGAGTCGCAAATTGACACTCCCCACGGCTAGAAGCCAGGCCGGGCGGATTTATTCTGACCGGATGATTATATAATAGAACCGGCGCGAGGCTAGGGGACGATCGCCCGTTCTATCCAAACTCTGTGCATAGCTCCATGAATTTAATTGAAGCTATTATTGCAGTGTAAGGATTCAGGTCTGAAAAATGGGAATAAACGAGCGGCATAGGCAAGGCACAAGAATGTGCAGAAATAGCCTCACGGAAAAAAGCCATTACTCAACGAGCTTGAAAACGACAGGTTTGAATCACACGAGCGGAGATTAGCAGTTTCCTCAAATCGTTTCATCGAACGAGATCCGCCAAAAACTTTCCGTTTAGTTACAGCTAGCCATAGAGAAAGTTCTGCTAAATTATTATCCGGAGACATCGAGGACTCATCCAGAAAATACCACCACTGTTTTGCTTTATCTGGTAAGTATTTGAGCAACAAACCTGCGGCATAACCCACAAGGATCAACCAAGTCACCAAAGCTTGATTCAATCTTATTTTGAAATCTTGATCCCACGAGTTGTAGGTAAGGATCGCGAATTAAATAACTTACAATTTTAATTGTTATTGTGGGATGGGCGTCCCGCCCGTCATGAGTGGACGGGCGGGACGCCCATCCCACTTTCAAGAGTGGAAATTATTTAATTCTCATTCCTAAGTATATCCTTTGTTTTGCGCCAGGACTCATGGGCGATAAGCTGTTCGGCATTTAAAAGACGATAGTAGTGTGCCTCATTACAGAAGTGTTTCCCGCATAAGCGCGTAAGTGTTCACTCCTGACACCAGAGGGATTAATTCGGTTGAATAGCCGCTAGAATTTGCCCTGCTGTCACCGTTTGCCCCTTTTCACAAAACAATTGAGCCACAGTGCCAGCAACATCAGCAGTAATAGCAATTTCCATTTTCATCGCTTCCAAAATTAACAGACGATCGCCCTCAGCAACCACATCTCCCACATTAACCAGCACCTGCCAAACATTAGCCGAAACGTGAGCGACAACTGCCTCACAGTCGATCGGCAAAGTAACCTCCGCCGCCGTGTCAGAAGCCCCATCCGCCGAGGATTCTGCGGCAGCTTCAGCGTCAAATTCCCCGGAGGCGGCCCAGCGATCGCGCTCTGCATTAAATGCGGTCTGCTGCTGCGCTTTAAACTCAGCCGCACTGTTAGCAATAGAATGCAAAAACTCATTGTATTCTCTCAAATTAAAAGTGATTTCCTCAACCTTTAATTTAAACTTACCTTCAATAAATTCTTCCCGACAGCGGTGCAATTCCTCATGAGAAACCGGATAAAATCGGATTTGGTCAAAAAAGCGCAAAAGCCAAGGTTTACCAGACTGGAAATCCGCCGTTTGTTTGAACCGATTCCACATTTGCACCGTGCGGCCGACAAATTGATAACCTCCCGGCCCTTCCATCCCGTAAACGCACAAATACGCGCCGCCAATGCCAACTGCATTTTCAGGAGTCCAAGTGCGGGCGGGATTGTATTTAGTAGTAACCAAACGGTGGCGCGGATCGAGGGGAGTTGCGACGGGCGCGCCTAAATAAACGTCTCCCAAACCCATCACTAAATAGCTAGCATTAAATACAATTTCTCTGACTTGTTCGATGCCCTCAAGCCCGTTTATGCGGCGAATAAACTCAATATTGCTGGGACACCAAGGTGCATCCGATCGCACAGACTGCATATATTTTTCAATAGCCAACAGCGTCGATTCATCTTCCCAAGATAAAGGCAAGTGCACAATTCGCGCCGGCACTTCCAAATCCTCGATCGCCGGAAGTTCCGCCTCCGCCGCAATCAGCGCCTGCATTAGCTGCTGTTGCGAAATCTGGCTGCCCTCAAAGTGAATTTGGAGCGATCGCATTCCCGGCACTAATTCGATAACACCCGGCAACGGATTTGCTTTCAACTGTTCCATCAATGCGTGCGCCCGAAAACGCAAATTTAAATCCAGCACCAACGGGCCGTATTCAACTAGAATATATTTATCCCCAGCTTGACGGTAAGTAACAGCAACCTGTCCCGGAGATTCTGGAATTTCGTGCAAAATTGGAGAAGCGGGAACTGCGGGCAATTCCGCCGAAGTTTCCCCAAAAACAGGCAAACAAAAAGTAGCAATTTGCCTATTTTGTGCTAATTCCCGCTGCAAAGCTTCAGCAAAACTCAAACAGTGAAAGCGAATGCTATCCCCCGGTTTCAGTTGCCCGATTTTCCACAATTCCGACTGCACAATAGTAGCAGGACAGACAAAACCTCCCAAACTCGGGCCGTCCAGACCCAGAATTACAGGCATATCGCCCGTAAAATCGATCGTGCCGATCGCGTAAGCATTATCGTGAATGTTAGACGGGTGCAAACCCGCTTCTCCCCCGTCTTGACGCGCCCAGGTGGGCTTCGGGCCGATCAGCCGAATGCCCGTCCGCGTCGAGTTATAATGCACCTGCCATTCTGTGGAGAAAAACATTTCGATGTCTGACTCAGTAAAGAAATCCGGCGCGCCGTGAGGCCCGTACAAAACGCCGATTTCCCAATTATTGCTGTAGGTGGGAATTAATTCTGGAGGCAAAGATATTTCCGCTTCCAGAGTTGCAGTTTGGTTGAGTTTTAACACATCTCCCGGACGCAGCGTGCGGCCCGCGTGTCCGCCAAATTTGCCCAGTACAAAAGTTGATTTGCTGCCCAAATAATCGGGGACATTAAAGCCGTGTTTGACTGCTAAATAAGTGCGGTAGCCGCCGCCTTGAATGGCTTTTAACTTGAGAATGCTGCCAGCTTTTACGGGAATAGCTGTCCAAAACGGCACCGATTCGCCGTTTAGCGTTCCCTTCATAGTTGCCCCAGTCAAACTAATAACTGTATCGGCATTAAAGCGCAGAGTTGGGCCTGTAGCTGTGAATTCCAATCCTGCTGTCGATTCGGGATTTCCTACTAAACGATTTGCCGATCGAAATGCCAGATGATCCATCGGCCCGGAAGGCGGCACGCCAACATCCCAATAGCCAATCCGCCCCGGATAATCCTGAATGCTGCTGTAGGTTCCCCCATCCAATACATCGATCGTTAAAGGTGCGTATTCAAAAGAGTTTAAAAAGCGCGTGCTCAGTTCGCCCCGGCTGAATCGGGAATCGTCCAAAATCTGGCGGAGGTAATCTAAATTAGTTTCAATTCCCGCTATTTCACTGGCATCTAAAGCAGCTTTTAGTTTTACGATCGCCTGCGATCGATTATCCCCGCAAACGATTACTTTGGCTAGCAGCGGATCGTAAAAAGGAGTTACCTCCGTGCCGGTTTCTATCCAACTGTCGCAGCGGACGTTTTCGGGAAACGCAACTTGATTCAGCAACCCGGAACTCGGCTGAAAATTCTTGCCGGCATCTTCCGCATAAATTCGCACCTCAATTGAGTGGCCCTGCGGTTGATAGCGGTACTCTTCCAGGGGGAACAAATCTCCCGAAGCCTGTTTTACCATCCACTCAACGAGGTCGATGTTGTTGACAGCTTCAGTAACGCCGTGTTCAACTTGCAGGCGCGTGTTGACTTCCAAAAAATAAAACTGTTTCGCATCGACATCAAATACAAATTCAACAGTACCGGCTGACTGGTAATTTACCGCTTTTCCCAGCCGCACTGCTGCACCGTACAACAGATTTCGCTGTTCGTCGCTAATAGCAGGGGCGGGGGTTTCTTCAATTACTTTTTGATTGCGCCGCTGCACGGAACAATCTCGCTCGCCCAAGGCTATGACGTTTCCTTTGCCATCTCCAAAGATTTGGACTTCAATGTGTCTGGCTGTTTGAATGTATTTCTCTAAAAAAACGCCGCTTTGTTTAAAATTGCTTTGACTCAAACGCTGTACTTTTTCAAAGGCTTCTGCCAAATCTCGATCGCCAAAACAAGCCTGCAAACCGATACCACCGCCGCCTGCGGTACTTTTGAGCATCACCGGATAGCCGATCGCCCCAGCCGCTTTTTGGGCATCCTCCAAACTTGCTAAAAGTTCGCTTCCGGGAGTTAGCGGCACTTGATTTGCAGCGGCTATTTCCCGCGCGGTGTGCTTCAATCCAAAGCAGCGCAACTGAGTCGGAGTCGGGCCGATAAATGCAATATTTTCGCTTGCACAAGCTTCGGCAAATTCAGCATTTTCGCTCAAAAAGCCGTAACCCGGATGGATAGCTTGAGCTTTTGTTTGGCGCGCAACTTCGAGAATGCGATCGAACCGCAAATAACTCTCGGCTGCGGCGGCTGCACCGATACAAACAGCTTCGCTGGCGGCGAAAACGTGCTTGGCATGGGCGTCGGCTTCAGAATATACTGCTACCGAAGCAATTCCGAGGCGATCGAGTGTGCGGATAATTCGGCAGGCAATTTCACCGCGATTTGCAATCAAAACTTTGTTAAACATTTAGGGAATTGGGAATTGGGAATTGCTAATGGCAGGGGTTCAGAAACCGGGTTTTTTCCTAAATCTTGGTGAG
>NZ_JAUBOQ010000037.1:0-24385 GCF_036700325.1 Microcoleus sp. Z1_B2 | reverse complement strand
GATACAAAAATCATCGCAGAAACCCGGTTTTTTGGACTTGGGGCAGGGGTTCAGAAACCGGGTTTCTTCCTAAATCTTGGTGAGGATACAAAAATCATCGCAGAAACCCGGTTTTTTGGACTTGGGGCAGGGGTTCAGAAACCGGGTTTCTTCCTAAATCTGGGTGAGGATACAAAAATCATCGCAGAAACCCGGTTTCTTGGACTTGGGGCGGGGGTTCAGAAATTAGATATTTTCAGATTACACAGAATCCCAAACAATCAACTGAATCGGCGTAGGATTGTAAGCATTGCAAGGATTGTTCATTTGCGGGCAGTTAGAAATAGCAACAAGCGCGTTCATTTCGGCTCGCAAATCAACTGTACTTCCCGGATCGGAGATGCCGTCAACAATTTCAAGCGTGCCATCTTCGCTAACCGGAACATTCATAAAAAAGTTGATATTGCTGACTAAATCTCGCTTACCCAAACCGTAGGGAAGAATTGCGGCAAGGAAATTTTCAACACAGGCGTGCTGGTATTTTTTATCTAGTCCAAACCGCACCGAATTGCTCTCGCAGCTACAGGCGCCGCCGGAGGTATCGTGGCGCCCGCAGGAGTCAGCAATTATGGTCATCATGGCTCGCCCTTCGTTGGAAATGAGTTGGCTGTTTGTAGTGACAAAGATGTTGCCTTGATTGACGATCGTATCGGGGGCGCTGTAGCGTTCGGAAGGGTCATCGGCATTGTAAACTAAAAAATCTACTGCTTGATTTCCGCCTAAATCTACAATACGAAGAATCTGTCCTTTTTTGATGACACGAGACCAGGGATGTCTGGCGGGTAAAACTTCGTTATAAATTGCAGTTTTTGGATCGAGAAGTTGTTGGGTAGTTGCAGTCATGGTTCACTTTTTGTGATGGAATAGCAGAATTTTTTACCGCCGATTGGTGCGGACAAGATTGAGTGCTGGAATCGGGTTTATTGCACGAACAAAGCATCGGTGTTGATGAAGCCGCGCACTGCTTCCGGGTTGGCGGTGCGGCACAAGTCGTCTGGTGCGGGTGCGGGGGATTTCACAATCTGAATTTGGATGGGTTTTGGATCGTAAATTGAACCCGGATGCAGGATGTGGGGACAGTTAGAGATAATTGTCAATACGTTCATTTCGGC
The DNA here is from genome assembly GCF_036700325.1 of Microcoleus sp. Z1_B2. Taxonomy (NCBI): domain Bacteria; kingdom Bacillati; phylum Cyanobacteriota; class Cyanophyceae; order Oscillatoriales; family Microcoleaceae; genus Microcoleus; species Microcoleus sp. Z1_B2. The sequence goes on along the minus strand of NZ_JAUBOQ010000037.1, from coordinate 23,234 downwards.
TCGCAAATCGATAAAACTACCGGGTTTCTCGCAGCCTTCGCGATACTCCATCGTGCCGTCTGGTTTGACGGCAATGCGAGTAAATAAGTTGAGGTTGGGCATGATATCTTTTTTGCCCAATCCCCACCGAGTTAGGGCTTTGAGGAAGTTGTCGCGGGAGTTTTTCCAGTCTCCTTCGCCGTATTTTTTGGCATTGCTAATGGCGTTGCTGCATCCTCCTAGCAAATCGTGACAGCCGGAGGTGTCTTGGGTGATGGAAAATAGGATGCGCCCCATGTCTGTGTAAAGCACCATGCCTTGTTTGAGAAAGGCGTTGAATTGAATTTTGGCTGTGTCTGCTGCGTTGAAACGTTCGATCGCATTGTCGGCGTTGTAGCACAGCATGGAAACGCCGCGAGAGCCTTCTAAATCGGTGATTCGCAGGGTGTTTCCCCGCTTGATGACTCCCGACCAGTACGCGCCGCCCGGTACGGTTTCTTCGATTAATACGAGGCTTGAATCAATTTGTGAGTTTTTGTCGATCGATGATAGTTGCACCATAAGTTCCTCTTGATGTATTTGGGTAGGTCAGCGAAACAAAATAATAGTATTTTGTAGTGGCAAAACTCACTTTCTCCCAAAGTAATATTTATCTCCACTGATATCTTGCACTATTTTTAAGAACAGGCAAGATGCCTGTTCCACAAGAAAATTTAGTCTTTGTGGAACAGGCATCTTGCCTGTTCCTAAAAGTGCAACTGCAAACCTATTTCTATTTAAGCAGCCATTGCAACTGCTTCCTGTCCGTGTTTCCGCATCAAATCCATGAGTTCGTCGCGGTAATCGTGGAATTTGGCGTGGCGTTTAACGCTGGGAGTGCGATCGGGCAAATTAATCGACATTTCCTTTCTCACTGTACCGGGACGAGCGCCCAAAGCATAAATCCGATTGGAAAGAAACACCGCTTCTTCGACATCGTGGGTAATCATAAAGATTGTAATCTGAGTGCGGCGCCACAAATCGAGCATGAATTCGTGCATCGATTCTTTAGTGTGGATATCCAATGCGCCGAAAGGTTCATCCATTAATAACACTTTAGGTTCAGAAGCGAGGGCGCGGGCGATCGCCACCCGCTGTTTCATCCCCCCCGACAATTCCTTCGGCAGCGACGAAGCAAACTGCGTCAATCCTACCACATTCAAATAATAGCTAGCTTGTTCGCGCCGCTTTTTCTTGGAAACGCCTTGAAGTTTAAGGCCAAACTCAGCATTTTCCTGCACGTTCATCCAAGGATAAAGAGTGTAATGCTGAAATACCATACCTCGATCGGGCCCAGGCGAAACAACTTCTTTCCCATCAATTTTCACTTCCCCTGTTGTCGGCTTGTCCAATCCCGCAATCTGCCTCAACAGAGTAGATTTGCCAGAACCGGATGCGCCTACCGCGCAGATAAATTCGCCTTGCTTGATGGTCATATTGATGTCCTTGAGGACAACTAATTTACCCTTTTTTGTTTCAAAGTTTTTGTGCAGGTTGTTGATTTGTAGAAACATGAGTTTATCCTCTGTATTGTAAGTAAAAAAATGACACCATTCTGCTTTTTAACCTCTGCAGGACTTACGCACTCCGACAAAGAAACCGGGTTTTTTACCTAATATGCGGGCTGCAAGCTGTGTATTTTCGTAAAAAAAACCCGGTTTCTGAGCCCCATGCGTAAGTCCCGATCTGCTTACTGTTTCTGACTTGACCATTTACAAGAAACCCGCAGCAGATATTGAAAAAGCAAGTCAAAAGTCAGTCCGATCGCCCCAATGACAATCAGCCCCACAAAAATTTCATCGGTTCGGAGAAATCGACCTGCGACGCTGATCCGGCGGCCCAAGCCTTCGGTTGCCGCAATCAATTCCGAGACGATTACCAATTGCCAAGCCGCAGCCAAGTTGATGCGGCTAGCATCAAGAATTCCCGGCAAAACGTGGGGAAAAATAACTTGAGTGAGGATTTCCCAGCGATTCCCGCCCAACATATAAGTAGATTCTATCAAGTCTTTGGGAACAAACTTGACTGTATCCATCACCATCAGCGAATTGAAGAAAAATACGCCGATAAATATCAGCATTATTTTGGGTTCTTCGCCGATTCCCAAGTAGAGAATTAGCAGGGGAATGAACGCTGGTGCGGGCATATATCGCATCAAGCCGAACATGGGTTCTAGCAAGGCGCGAATACTGGCAAAACTGCCCATCAGCACACCAATTGGTATGGAAAAAACCAAGGCGAACAGAAAGCCCACTCCCACCCGCCACAAACTCGCTACCGTGTCTTTCAAAAGTTCGCGAGTGTTCCACAGCCTACCAAATGCCTCTAAAACTTTGCCGGGGGAAGGCAAAAATTTGGGGTCTACATCGGCGAAGGTTGTTACTAGCCACCACAGCAGCAGCGGCAGTGCGATCGATGTCACCGTTAACCCAATATTGAGGGGTTGTGGTATCTCTTCCGCAATCCGCCAGAAAACGGTGGGATTTAGGCTTTTTTGCTTGAGGTGGGATTGGATCGATCGAGGATCGGGATTTGGTGGCATGATTTAATTGCGGAATGATTGAGCGAGTAATTTTAGTAGCTTTTTGGTATAAATAATAAGGTGGAAACTTTGTTGTGTCTGCAAAATCGTAAATTTTGCCTCCTAGCTTTTACCTTCGGCATAAGCTTTGATAAAGCGATCGTCAAATAATGTACTGATATCTGGTTGGGTTTTTGCTAAATTTACATCTACAAGAAATTTAGTCATTTCGGCCGCCGCAAACTGCAATGATGTCATGTCATTTCCCGGTTGAAAGGCTTTCAAGTTTTCCTCTATCGTAAATATCTGAGTGCCGTTTTCATATTCTTTATATTCCTCAACGCTAACTCCGGCGCGGTTGGCGAGAATCTCGTAAGATTTCTCTTTATTGGCTTTCATGTATTCCAATGTTGCAAACCATGAATTGACCAGGGCTTGCACTCGATCGGGGTGTTCGCCGATAAACTTTCGGGTGAATACCAAGTGGTCAGAAATCGCCCCCGGAAAATCTTTGGAACTAAACAGTTCCTTGCTGTTCGATCGTTTTAATGCCTGGGTGGTAAACGGCGCAAATACTGCCACCGCATCGACTTGTCCTCCGACGAAAGCCGCCGCAGCTTTGCCGGTTTCCAGCGGTACAAATTGAATATCTTGCACTGATAAACCTGCTTTTCTCAGCCCTAACAGCAATAGAAAGTGATCGACAGTACCCTCCTCTGCGGCAACTTTTTTGCCTTTTAAATCGGCAACGGAATTGATGCCTTCGGCGACAATCACTTTGTCATTTCCTGTCGAGTTGTCGTTGACTAAAACAATTACTTGGTCGGCGCCGCCTGATATAGAGTTTACTGTATCGCCGAGGGTTTGGCTGTTAGCATCTATCTGTCCTGCTGTGAGGGTGCTGATCGATTCTAAGTAGCCGTCAAACCATTTTAAGTCTACAGCAACATTGTTAGCTTCAAATATCTTTTGTTCTTTGGCAATTTGCCAAGGAAACCAGCCGGGCCACGCGCTGAATCCGAGGCGAACTGCGTTAGCACTTACTGAAGAAGCTGCTTCACTTTCTGTCGTGGTTTTGATATAAATTGCCGGGTTGACGCAGCCGACAGCAAAAAACAAGGTGATGAAAAATATGGCGCAGTAGGACAAGGGCGATCGCGTTATTTTTGGGGAGCAATATCGGATATTCATAGCATATTCTGGTTGCTGGTTAGAGGTGAATATGTCGATCGAGCTTTTGCACCTTCTTTGGCTTCCTTAGCTGCCGCAAACCCCCCTGATATACAAGGATAAAGCCCGAGAGCTAACGAACCGAGTCTTGCTGACCGATCGCGTTTCTCCCGGGCTTTTATCCCGCCGTGTAACTGGCTAGTGTTTCCCTAAAATTAAAATATTGGGGCAACCAGTCTGCTTCTCTCGGACCAGCACTTGAACTTTCTAAACAGAGTTAGAAACTGATTCAAATCGGAACCCTAGAAGCTGTTAAATTTTTTCGGTTTTTGTCTGTATACAGCACTTTTCAGGTAAGGTACCTAGCCCTTGTAGGGACACTCCAAAAGCCAATTGATTTCAACTTTCCACGTTAAACCCCTAGTCCGACAGGGGTTTCAACCCCTGTCTCAAAGCTAAAGTCCTCTGAAGAGGACTAATAAAAATTTTAAACTCATTAGTCCTCTTCAGAGGACTTTAACTATTAGACAGGGAATTCATTCCCTGGCGGACTCAGGGATTTATCCTAGACTGTTGATTGCTGCAATTCACTTACTTTTTTTAAAGATAAGCATACTGTAGCGTGCAATCTTACGAGATTGCTACGTTTCAAACCCTAACAGCAAACTTGATGCGAAAATGTGTAAAATGTTACAAAAAACCGTTTTTCTCGAAGTAAAATTAAAATTTTTGGAAGATTAAACCGGGCAATGAGATGGGGCGATTGTCGATCGCGAAGTTTATCTGCACAAAAAGACGAAACCAGCAAGGTCATGGTTGAAGATTTCTTGAGAAATACTTCGAGTCCTAGACTGGATGCGAGTACGATCGACAATGCGGTAAACTAACATTCTATTTGTTGTAATAACGATCGCCTAACACAGCCTGTGAAGTCAAATCCGTTAGCATTGGAATTATTCATCTCTCTGGGATCTCCCTCTGCGTTCTCTGCGTTCTCTGCGGTTAAATCATCCTCATATAACCAGAAATGATATGAAGTCAAATCTTCAATCTAAAATCTAAAATCTAAAATCTAAAATCGACTGACCGTGCACTATGGAAAAATTTAACTACAGCAACAGTCTCGACATTCATTCGCTGCTCGATCGCTACCGCACCGGCTCGATCGCGCCTGCAGATGCGATCGCCAGCGTGTACGATCGGATCGAACGCTATGCAGATCCGGCAGTATGGATTTATTTAGCACCGCTGGCGAAAACCCTCGAACGCGCCAAAGCCTTGGAAAACCTAGATCCGCAGCAGCTACCACTCTACGGAATACCTTTTGCGATCAAAGATAATCTCGATTGGGCGGGCGTTCCCACTACGGCGGGATGTCCTGCGTTTGCTCGCACTCCAGCGCGATCGTCCGCAGTCGTAGAGCGTTTGTGCGCGGCAGGTGCGATCGCGATCGGCAAAACAAACATGGATCAATTTGCCACAGGATTAGTGGGAACCCGCACGCCCTATGGAGTTTGTCGCAATCCGTTCGATCGGCGCTACATTCCGGGCGGATCGAGTTCCGGTTCCGCAGCAGCAGTCTCCGCCGGATTGGTGAGTTTTGCTCTGGGTACCGATACCGCAGGCTCAGGGCGGGTTCCCGCTGCTTTTACCAACATTGTCGGGCTGAAGCCAAGTTGCGGATCGATCAGCACTCGCGGCCTACTGCCGGCGGTGCGATCGCTCGATTGCGTTTCTGTGTTCGCTCTCACCTGTGCGGATGCAGCCTCCGTGCTGCAAGTAGCCAGCGGTTTTGACGCTGAGGATGCGTTTTCTCGTCGCCCTGAAACGAAAGTTTTGCCGGATTTATCCCGCTTACGGGTGGGAGTTCCCGGAGACGGCGAACTCGAATTTTTCGGGAATGCAGAAGCCGAACAGCGCTACCGGGAGGATCTCGCGCGCTTGCAATCATTGGGCTGCACGATCGCACCTATAGACTTCAAACCCTTTGCGGATGCTGCCGAACTGCTCTACGGCGGGCCTTGGGTAGCAGAAAGGTTGGCCGCGATCGGCGATTTCCTCGACGCGCACCCAGATGCGATCGATCCGATCGTCTACCAAATTATCAGCGGCGGCAAACGCTACGATGCCGTCGCAGCCTACCGCGCGTCGTACCGGTTGGCCGAGCTCCGCAAGCAGGCAGAAATTCAGTGGGAGTCAATGGATGTGTTGGCGGTTCCCACGACAGGTACGATTTATACTGTGGCAGAAGTTGCAGCCGAGCCGATCGCGCTCAACACCAATCTCGGCCGCTACACGAACTTTGCGAACTTGCTCGATTTGTGCGCGATCGCAGTTCCCAGCGGGTTTCAAAGCAGCGGATTGCCCGCAGGATTGACACTGATGGCTCCTGCGTGGCACGATTTATCGCTCTGCCGCCTGGGATCTGCTTTCCACGCTAGCTTGGGGGGAACTTTGGGCGCAACCGGTCTGCCGCTGCCAACCGTCCCGGAACCCGCCAGCGCAGCAAAATCTTCTTCAGAAGAACGAGTCAAAATAGCCGTGGTTGGCGCTCATTTGAGCGGTGAGCCGCTGAATTATCAACTAATCGAGCTCGGAGGCATTTTGGTTCGCGCCTGCCGTACCAGCCCGATTTACAAGCTGTACGCTTTGACGGGTACTGCTCTGGGCAAGCCGGGATTGGTGCGTCAGATAGAGGGCGGTAGCGCGATCGAGGTGGAAGTTTGGGAGTTGTCGATCGCGGCTTTCGGCGGATTTGTCGCTAAAATCCCCCCGCCCTTGGGAATTGGTACGCTGGTGTTGGAGGACGGCTCCACGGTGCAGGGCTTTTTGTGCGAACCTTATGCTGTGGCGGATGCGATCGATATTTCTCATCTCGGCGGTTGGCGAGCTTATAACTTCCGGTTTTAAGTTAAGTTAGAATTGCAAATTTCTACCCATCTTCAGAATCATGCCATCAGCAGTGCCACTTGTACCAATTCCCGTCACAACCCCAACCCCCACCGGCGGCGGTACCCGTCCCGGAGGGGCCGCTGGTGGCACTCGCGGCACCAGCGGCCCCGACTCCCTCAGAGGTAGTGCGGGCGCTAACTTGATATTTGGTTTGGGTGGCCCTGACAGCATTTTCGGCTTAGGCGGAGACGATTCCCTCTACGGCGGCGACGGCGATGACTCACTGCTGGGGGACGTTGGCGATGATTTGCTGTTCGGCGGTGCGGGCCGCGACAGCGTTTTGGGCGGCGCCGGCGACGATACTTTCTACGGCGGCAAAGGTTCTGACTCAATGCTGGGCGACGTTGGCAATGATTTGCTGTTTGGCAACCAAGACACCGATACTTTGTTGGGAGGCGCGGGCGATGACTCGCTTTTTGGGGGTGCCGGCGATGACTCGCTGTTTGGTGGCATCGGCAATGACTGTTTATCGGGCGATCGTGGCCGAGATACTTTAACTGGCGGCACCGGAAACGATACTTTTGCGATCGGGCGTTTGGCAGACGGGGATGTGATTACAGATTTTACTGATGGTACGGATCGAATTCGCTTGACTGCCGGCCTTACTTTTGGCGAAATCACCATTTCCGCTGGGGCAGGAACTTCGCCCAGTACAATTATTCAGCTTACAAGCACCAAGGAAACTCTGGCTACTTTATTCGGAGTTGCCCGCACTTCTATCAGTCAGGCCGACTTTATTCTTTAATTGGGAATGGGGAATTGAGAATTGATAATTGGGCTGGCGGGTACTTTGTAGTTTTAAGTTTTCAATGTTTAACTTGTTAACTAAAAACCGCTTTTGCGTTGCAAGTAACGTTAGCTTTCGCGATGCGAAAAAAAGCAAACTCAAAACTTTTCATCTTCCATCTTCCCTCTTCCTGACATCCGTTATATCCGTTACATCCGTTACAAAATCCGTTGCCGAACTTCCTAATGACTACTGACGGTTTTCTCAATCTCAACAAACCTGCGGGCATGACATCTCACGACTGCGTGGGGCGAGTGCGCCGGCTATTGAAACTCAAGCGAGTCGGACACGGAGGAACCCTCGATCCTGCTGTGACTGGCGTTTTGCCGATCGCCCTGGGCAAAGCAACCAGACTGCTGCAATATCTCCAACACAATAAAGCTTACCGAGGCACGATTCGGTTTGGCTTAACTACTGCTACTGACGATTTAGAAGGAGAAATTATCCATTCTCGACCGGTGCCAGAGTTGAGTTTGGAACAAGTCCAAGCTGCACTCCCAAATTTCCTAGGAAAAATCGATCAATTTCCGCCGAGTTTTAGTGCGGTTCAGGTGGGAGGAAAACGCCTTTATGAGTTAGCTAGAAAAGGCGAAACTGTGGAAGTTGCTGCTAGGAAGGTCGAGGTTTTTCGGCTGGAAATCTTGGATTGGCGGCCGGGGGATTTTCCTGAATTGGATTTGTCGATCGCCTGCGGGGCGGGTACTTACATTCGGGCGATCGCACGGGATTTGGGTGCACTGTTGAATACAGGCGGTACTTTGGCTTGTTTGACTCGCACCGAAAGTAGCGGTTTCTCGATCGACCAAAGTCTGAGTTTTGAAGAATTAGAACTGCAATTGCAGGAGAATAAATTTTGCCCGATTTTGCCATCGGCGGTTTTGGGACATTTAGGTGCGATCGTCCTTTCCCCTGAATATACCAAACGCTGGTTTCAAGGACAGCGCCTCCCGATTCCCGAAACGTCGATCGATCCCTATGAGGAAAGTAGCAACCATCCCCCCCACAACCCAATACCCGAACATCCCTATCCCTTGCAGGTGTACGATCGAGACGGTAATTTTTTAGGTATCGGTCAAGTAGCCAACTCAGAGACAAGTACCATATTATCTCCTCAAATTGTGCTTTAAGTATCTAAAATAATAATGAAAAAAGGTATAATTGGTACAGAAAAAGTTGGCGGAACTCTAACCGCTGGGAATGCTCTCGATGCACCTAGCTTACAGCGGTACCGGACGAGATTGGCCTATTAATCTAATCAATCGCTGAGGTAAAAATTGTGAAAATATTGCTGGTCGGATTAATCCGAGGCTACAAAATGGGAATTTCTCCTTACCTGCCTAACGCCTGTAGATTTCAGCCCACTTGTTCGCAATACGCGATCGAAGCAATAGAAAGATTTGGGCCGGCCCGTGGCAGCTCAATGGCAGTTAAGCGGATTTTGCGCTGTCATCCTTTTCATCCAGGGGGTTACGATCCAGTACCTCCTGCAGATAGCGAAGGCAATTAGTTATTAGTTAGAATCCCGATTTTAGTGATTAGTTAATAGGGCAAATAGCCGTTACATCCTCATGGCTAAAACTCCTGGGGGGAATCAGTCCCTAAGAGGGTTAAATTCTCACAATTAGTGGTGTTTTTTAACCCAAATTCAGTAAAATTACTGTTATCTTTCAAAACTCAGCAGCTATATAATGGTACAAACAGAGTACAGGGGATGCGAGTTGATATGTCTGCTACCGCAATCGGATACAAAATGTTGTCCCATACTCTGGCTGTACTCAGCCAGAAACAAGCAACGGGGAAACTGGTGTTAGAGCAAGGGGAACAACAGTGGCAACTTTACTTTTTTCAGGGTAGTTTGGTGTATGCCACGGGAGGATCGCACAGAGCGAGACGCTGGTACAGGGCGATCGGGCAACACTGTCGAAACTTTCAAGTGGATCTCAGAGACCTCAATGCTGGAGAACTGTGGGAATATCAACTGCTTCAGCGAGGGATAGCAGCCAGCGAAATGAGTCTGGAACAAGCTAGGGCGATCGTCCACACCAGCCTTTCGGAAGTGTTATTTGCTCTGATCGGTCAATCGGGTTTGCGCCGGGAGTGGCGTCCCTCCCAGAAATATTTTTCTACCATTACCTCTTCTTTGCTGCTGTCTTTAACAGAAGTAGAAAAAATTCTGTGTTGTACAGAAGAAATTTGGCAAAAGTGGAAAGCAATGGGTTTGTGGCTTGTAGATCCAGAACAAGCACCGCTTTTAAAACCGTCGGCCCAGTTGCAGCAAAATCGATTTAGTTCTAATTCTTTGATCGCTTTGGGTAACGTATTCAACGGCGAGAATACTCTTTGGGATATTGCATTTAAGAAAAAGCAGTGCGTGACAGTGGCAACTCGCGCTTTAGTTAATTACATCAAGCAGGGTTTAGTAAATTTCCGAACAGTACCAGACTTGCCGTCGCCTATAGAACAGTGGCGCCTGGCGGCGGCGATCGCAGGGCCGGGTCGCCCTTTGATTGCCTGTATCGATGACAGTCCGACAGTATGCGAATTTTTAGAGCAAATTTTATTGCCGGAAGGGTATCGAGTCCTAAAAATTCAAGATCCCATGCAGGGAGTGGGCCTCCTCGCCAAACAAAAGCCTGCTTTAATTTTTATGGACGTGGTGATGCCGAAGACAAGTGGCTTTGCTTTGTGCAATTTTTTGCGAAAGACACCCGCTTTTCGGGAAACTCCGATCGTGTTTTTGACCAGTCAAGACAGTATAATTGACCGCACGCGAGCGAAATTGACAGGTGCTTCCGATTTTTTGAGGAAGCCAGCCAATCCCGAACAGGTTTTGCAAATAGTTGACAAGTATTTGAAGGTAAAAGGCGATCGCTACCATTCAGCTATTCGCCCCCATGATTTACTGAACTCGCACCAACTTACCTTGGCAAATTCTTGAACCAAAATTAATGAACACAATAACCCCTTGCTGGGTGCGTCAGGAACTGACGCACCCTACACTCATTGTAAAATAAAGACGCAATCGAATTTAAGATAATTAATTATGAGTAATGTTACGATCGATCGCACCCCGCAGGTAAGCGTAGTAATTCCGGCTTACAACTGTGCTGCTTACGTCGGCCAAGCCGTAGATAGCGTTCTGCACCAAACCTATACTAACTGGGAAATTATTGTCATAGACGACGGTTCCAAAGATGACACTAGATTAGTTTTAGAGAAATATGGCGATCGAATTCGCTACATTTACCAACAAAATCGAGGAGTTTCGATTGCCAGAAATCACGGCATCGAGCTAGCGCGAGGAGAATTTATCGCCTTTCTCGATGCTGACGACTACTTTTTTCCCGACAAATTAGCAGCACAAATGGCTGTATTTGCAGCGAAACCACATCTAGGAATAGTTCACAGCGGCTGGCGTCTAGTTAATAGTATAGGCGAACCGCTAAAAGATGTCAAACCCTGGCAAAATGTCCCTAAATTAGACTTAGAAATGTGGCTGCGGTGGAAACCAGTATTACCCAGCGCGATGGTATTTCGCCGTCACTGGTTAGAGCGCGCCGGCGGATTTGATCCTCGATTTCCCCCGGCGGAAGATACAGATTTAGTGCTGCGTTTAGCCTTAATGGGATGCGAAGCAGAGTGGTTGCAGCAAGTAACTGTTTGCTACCGCCAGCACGAACAAAGCGCCATGTACAAAGGTTTACCGCAGGCTAAATCCCTCGCCGCAGTCATGGACAATTTTTTTGCCCGCCCCGAATTGCCGGATAAAATACGTTTGTTGGAAAAGCAAATCAAGTACAGTACCTTAGTTTGGATTGCTTGGTATTTGTACCGCACCGGTCATTCTGTTGAGATGGTAGAGTTTTTGCAGCGTTCTTGGAATTATACGCCTTATTTGCCTGTGGAAACGGTAATTAATTGGGCGGAAGCTTTCGCCGAGTTTTCGCAGGATGCGGGAAATGAATTCGATGCAGATTTGTTAGCTCAATCTCCAGAGTGGGAGCAGTTAATGCAGTGGATTATTCTCGGTACGCCAGCTTGATTGAAAGCTTTTCCATTGCACTGATATCGTTTACGGTTGCATAGGAATTATTTAACCGCAGAGAGCGCAGAGGACACAGAGGAAGAGAAGAGAGGTTTTTCGCATTTCTGGCTATGTAAAATCTGCATAAACTTTATTAGGCTTCAGTTTGAGTTTCTGCTTCAGTAAAAATTGGCGGCCACAGTTCAGCAATTGGCAATTCCCAACCCGGAAAAAGTTCGGTAACAGTCAAAATATCTTGATTTCCTAACACAATTGGTTCACCTTCCTGACGATAAACTGTTACAGTTTCTTCATCTGGATCGATCAAAATTCCTACTTGCGCTCCGAGTTCTAGGAGATTATGAATCTTTTTTTCTAGCGGTTTAATGCGATCGCTCTGTGATTTAATTTCTACTACCAAGTCTGGGACTAATTCTCCGAAATAACGGGGACTTTGCCTGAGACGTGCGGCTCGGACAAAAGAAACATCAGGTGCTGTAAGGTTAGCATCAGGTAAGATAAAGCCGCCTGCGGAGTCAAAAACTCGACCCAAACGGCGGGGATTCACCCAAACGAAGAGAAAGGCACTCAACCGAATGCCAATTTCACTAGATACAATGTCTGACGGGCCCACAATGATAATCCTCCCGCTTTCTAGTTCAACTTGGTAGTCTTGACCGGCTTCTTTGAAGGTTTTTTGGACTTTTTCTAAGTCTTTGAGTGTCATCATACGATTTTAGATTTTAGATTTTAGATTTTAAGTTTTAAATTTTAGATTTTAAATTTTATAATTATCTGCAACTGACGCACTATAAATCATATTGGTTATTGCTTATTGTGTCAGGTGCGTCAATCTATTTTAGATTTTAGAATTGAAGAATTATCTGCAACTGACCAAGAATTTCTTGATGGTACCCGCCACGTGATTTATCCGTGGAATCAATCCAAAATCGCAAATCGCAAATCCTCAAGCCCCCGCATTTATCCGTGGGGTCGCCTCTAAAATCTAAAATCTAAAATCTAAAATCGATTGACGCACCCTACAGGTTGGTTATTCCTTAGCAGAAAAGGAGTTGCCACAGCTACAGCTTTGAGCGGCATTGGGATTGTGAAATCGGAAACCTCCGCCCATCAAGTCTTCTGAATAATCCAAGGTGAGCTCATTGAGATATTTTAAGTGCTGGGGGTCGATCGCAACGGAAATTCCCTCCGACTCGCATACAGCGTCTTCTGGGGCTGGCGCATCGTCAAATGCCATTGTATAAGACAAACCGGAGCAGCCGCTCGATTCCACGCCCAGACGAAATAAAGCATTGGGGTTCGGATGCTTCGACTTGAGGCGCGTTACTTCGGTTGCTGCTGTTTTGCTCAGATGAATCATTATCAGTAATTGGTAATTGGTAATTGGTAATTGGGAAGTAATGTTGAGTTTTGAAAATCTAGAGTGTGCCTAGGCGTGTACCTTACCCGGAGAATGTAAGGTGCGCCGGGCCGCGCACCTTATGCCTATATTTTTAGCAACTTTAGTTACTTAGCCTTTTCATTACGAGCATAATCGTCTTGAAAGCGGATAATATCATCTTCTCCGAGATATTCGCCATTCTGCACCTCAATTAAAACCAGGGGGATAACTCCCGGATTTTCCAGGCGGTGAGAAGTGCACTGAGGAACGTAGGTAGACTGATTTGTAAACAGAACTTGTTCAGTTTCGCCACAAGTAACTTTTGCAGTACCAGAAACCACAATCCAGTGTTCGCTGCGGTGGTGGTGCATTTGCAGGCTGAGGCGGTGTCCGGGCTTAACTTCGATCCGCTTAATTTTATATCCTGGACCTTCTTCTAGAGTCGTAAATGAGCCCCAAGGCCGCAATTCTGTAGCGGCTATTCCGTTGGGTGCTGCAGGTGCGTGCAGGGTAGATACTTGAGAAATTTCTTGAATCTGAACCATGATTTTCACTCCTTGAGGATTGCTTGCTGAATCCTTTGGTAAACGACGTTGTTTTTTGAGATTAACTAATCTATAGTTAAAACCGAAGCCCACCTGCGGGGACTGGTTAGCCGACTGTAGAGTTTTGCAAGAGTTGTGCTCAGCCCGATCGACCTGCCTTAACAACCATAGCAAAACCAACATAGCTGTTGTCACCTATTATTAGATCGATCGCCCCAATCTACATCAAATCTTCATAGAAAGGGCGCTGGTTCTTGAATATTGATTAAAGGTGAATCCTAATCCAGCTCTTGAGACTGCTGTTGCAAAACTTCTAGCATCTCGCTAGAGACCCTCTGAGATGAAACCTGGTTGAATAGTTAGACTTGAATAAGTTTGGCTAAGTTCTGTGAAGCAGTGATAAGTGAACCGAACGTCGTAGAGTTTTTTCAATTCTGCAACCAGGGTGGGAGAAAGCGGGCGAAAGCTATCTAACCACGCTTTGAGTCGATCGACTTTTTGCAATTTTTCAGAAAGGTTCAGCGCGGATGAGAAGGCAAAATGCTGGTGGAGAATGTCACCCCGACGCTGAGGATACAGTCGCACTAACAACGCCCTAAAGTTATTATAGGGTTGATGGGCGATCGAGGATTGAGTGGTTGAAAAAAACTGCATAGGGAATCGGTATATTTGTCGGGAGATTATGGCGACCCGACTTTTGTGGCTAATGCTAATACTTCTCTAAGGTCGATTATAATCTGCTGGGGTAGTTGTTGAGCAATCAGCTTGTTTTCACTGTGGTGGACGAATTACCCGAATCAATTTACCTGTGAGATTTTCGACAGTAGAAATAGCTTCATTAATCAGTGTAGCTTGTCTCTCAATATTCAAATCTTCTTTGCAAATAATGATACCTTTATGATCTGGTTGCAAACGGTGTAGGTGTCTAAAATCATCCCAATTACGCGTCAAAACAGCTCGATTGTGGTTAATAGTAAAAGCTAACACATCTTCATCAGGAATCCCCAGTCCAGCATTTCCAGCTTCCTGCACTGTCAAAACATCGTGACCACAAATTCGCAGTAATTCCACGATTACCAGTGGAAAATTTTCATCTGCATAAAGACGCACCATTTGTTAATCTTCCTCATTTCTAGCGATGGCTGCTTCAATTTCCTCTGGGTGTGCCTCAGCATAAGCCCAAGCATTTGCCAAATCTGCTGCACTCAAATGAGGAAAGTCTTGCAAAATTCGCACATCACTTGCACCCAGAAGGCGATAATTTACCATCGACCAAATAGGTATGCGAGTCTTCGCAATTCTAGCATCGCCGCCACACACGCCGGGAGTTTTTTCAATTCCTTGCCAGGTATTGCTTAAACTTTGAGCTAATAGCTGTATTGCCTGAGTTTTTTCACTGGGAGTTAAGGCTAAGAGTTGTTTTTCTAATTCTTTCAGTGTCATTTTTTACAATCTCAATCATTATTACTCATCTCTCTCTTCTCTTCCTCTGCGCTCTCTGCGCTCTCTGCGGTAAAAAAAAATGCCAATATCAATTTATCATCTAATTACCAACAAACTGTCTTTCAGCCTCTTCCAGCAACCCAATAGCTTGCCCTTTAGTCACAGTTGGAAATCCATCCAAAAAATCATCAATTGATTCTCCTGCTTTCAGATAATCCAGAAGTGTTTGTACTGGAACTCTAGTAAAAGCAAAGACTGGGGTGCCGCCCATAATCTCAGGAGACGCGCTAATAATTGAAGAGTGTTTAAGCATAAATATTTAGATTTTCGGGTTCCATAGTTAACTCATCGGCTGTAACTATTTTTTCACGCTAGCTCGATCGCCTCAGCTTTGATTTTTTCGTGCATCTACCCAATGCAGTAGATCCACCTATAATAAATGATACTAGATCGATCGGCATCCCACCATCTACTCTAGATCAACATCTTTTCACCACTTTGAGAGACACATCAAAATGAACAGCAACGGACTGCCACAAAAACAAGGCTTGTACGATCCGCAGTTCGAGCACGACGCTTGCGGAGTCGGATTCATCGTACACATGAAGGGTAACAAATCCCACGAAATAGTCGAGCAGGCACTAACAATCCTGCTGAACCTCGACCACCGAGGCGCGTGCGGCTGCGAACCCAACACCGGAGACGGGGCGGGGATTTTGATGCAGGTGCCCCACAAGTTTCTCAAGAAAGTAACGGCGGCCCTAAACATCGAACTTCCCGAAGCCGGCGAGTACGGCGTTGGCGCGATTTACTCGTCGCCAAATCGAACTGAACGGGAAAACGGCAAACGCATTTTTGAGGAAATCGCCGCAGAAGAAGGCCAGGAAGTGCTGGGCTGGCGCGATGTGCCCACGGACAACTCGTCCCTCGGCGACACCGCCAAATCTAGCGAACCCTTCATGCAGCAAGTGTTCCTCCGGCGCGCCGCAGGTATTGACGAGGCGGCTTTCGAGCGGAAACTGTACGTCATCCGCAAACGGGCTCACAACGCCATCCGCAGAACTAACACAGACCCCTACTGGTACAATTCCACTCTCTCGTGCCGGACGATCGTCTACAAGGGTATGTTAATGCCGGTGCAAGTCGGCGATTACTATCCCGAACTGCACGACCCAGACATGGAAAGCGCTCTAGCCCTAGTTCACTCGCGCTTCAGCACCAATACTTTTCCGAGTTGGGAACGATCGCACCCTTACCGCTACATCGCCCACAACGGCGAAATTAACACAATGCGTGGCAACATTAACTGGATGCACGCGCGGCAATCGCTGTTCGAGTCGGAACTATTCGGCGATGACTTAAAGAAAATCCCCAATTTAATCAATATCGAAGGCAGCGACTCGACGATTTTTGACAATGCTTTGGAATTGCTGACTTTGGCCGGGCGTTCTTTGCCGCACGCTGTCATGATGATGATTCCCGAACCTTGGACAGCCCACGAGTCCATGAGTGACGAGAAAAAAGCTTTCTACGAATACCATTCTTGCTTGATGGAACCTTGGGACGGCCCAGCTTCGATCGCATTTACCGATGGTACATCGATCGGGGCCGTGCTCGATCGCAACGGTTTGCGCCCTTCCCGCTACTGCGTTACCAAAGACGACTTGGTAATTATGGCATCGGAAGCCGGAGTTTTGCCGATCGCCCCTGAACGAATTGTATCAAAAGGTCGCTTGCAACCGGGGCGGATGTTCCTGGTAAATACCGAGGAAGGCCGCATCGTCTCTGACGAGGAAATTAAAACCAAAATCGCCACAGAACACCCGTACCGCCAGTGGATCGACCAGCACATGGTCGAAATCGCCAAACTGAAAGATGCGCCGGCATTGGCAGAATCTCATCCCGAAACATTATTGCAGCGCCAAATGGCCTTTGGCTACACCTTTGAAGAACTGCGGTTGCTGTTAGCACCGATGGCAAAAGATGGCGTGGAAGCTGTCGGCGCGATGGGTGCGGATACGCCGCTGGCGGTGCTTTCCAATCGGCCAAAATTGCTTTACGAATACTTCCAGCAGTTGTTTGCTCAAGTTACCAATCCGCCGATCGATTCTATCCGCGAAGAAATTGTAACTTCTGCCGAAACTACGATCGGCGCTGAACGCAATTTGCTCAAACCAGAACCCGAAAGCTGTCATTTAATTGAACTGAAAACGCCAATTCTCAGCAATGAAGAATTAGCTAAGCTCCAACACGTAAATGAGGGCAATTTCAAGTCCGTCACCGTGCCGATTTTGTTTGACCCCAAAAGCGGCGTAAAAGGTCTAGAACAAGCCTTAGAAGAGGTTTTTGCAGCAGCAGACAGCGCGATCGCCTCCGGGGTGAATATCCTCATTCTGAGCGATCGGGGTATCAGTCCAGACAAAGCCCCAATTCCGGCGCTGCTGGCAGTTGCGGGCCTGCACCACCACTTGATCCGTAAAGGTACGCGCACGCGGGCGGGACTCGTGCTCGAATCCGGCGAACCGCGCGAAGTGCACCACTTTGCGACACTTATTGGATATGGTTGCGGCGCGATTAATCCGTATTTGGCCTTTGAGACGATCGCCGATTCGATCCGCGAAGGATTGCTGCTAAATGTCGAGTACAAAACAGCTTGCAAAAACTACATCAAAGCCGCAACAAAAGGTGTGACGAAAGTTGCCTCGAAAATTGGGATTTCTACAATTCAAAGTTATCGCGGCGCGCAGATTTTTGAGGCGATCGGCTTAAACAAATCCGTAGTCGATAAATACTTTGCTTGGACAGCCTCCCGGATTGAAGGCGTAGACCTCGAAGTCATCGCCCAAGAAGCTATTTTGCGCCATACCCACGCATTCCCAGACCGCCCAGCCAGCGGACATACTCTCGATGTCGGCGGCGAATATCAGTGGCGGAAAGAAGGCGAGGCGCACTTGTTTAGTCCGCAGACAATTCACGCGCTGCAAAAGTCGGTGCGCGAGGGCAGTTATACGCTTTTCAAACAGTATTCTGGGCTGGTAAACGAACAAAACCAGCAGCATTTTACCTTGCGCGGTTTGTTGCAATTCAAACAGCGGGAATCGATACCCATTGAGGAAGTTGAGCCGATCGAATCTATTCTCAAACGCTTTAAAACTGGGGCGATGAGTTACGGTTCGATTTCTAAAGAAGCCCACGAATCTCTGGCGATCGCGATGAACCGCATTGGTGGCAAATCGAACACCGGTGAAGGCGGCGAAGATCCCGATCGCTACACTTGGACGAACGATCGCGGCGACTCGAAAAACAGCGCGATCAAACAAGTTGCTTCCGGGCGTTTCGGCGTTACCAGCTTGTACCTTTCCCAAGCGCGGGAACTGCAAATCAAGATGGCGCAAGGCGCGAAACCCGGTGAAGGCGGACAGTTGCCCGGTAAAAAAGTATACCCGTGGATTGCGAAGGTGCGGAACTCGACTCCGGGTGTGGGTTTGATTTCGCCTCCTCCTCACCACGACATTTATTCGATCGAAGATTTGGCCGAATTGATTCACGACTTGAAAAATTCCAACCGGGAAGCGCGGATTAGCGTCAAACTCGTGTCGGAAGTGGGAGTCGGGACGATCGCGGCCGGGGTTGCGAAAGCCCACGCCGATGTCGTGTTGATTTCCGGCTACGACGGCGGAACCGGCGCTTCGCCGCAAACTTCGATCAAACACGCGGGATTACCTTGGGAATTGGGACTGGCTGAAACTCACCAAACTTTGGTACTCAACAATCTCCGCAGCCGGATTGTCGTGGAAACTGACGGTCAAATGAAAACCGGCCGCGATGTAGTAATTGCTGCCTTGCTTGGCGCTGAGGAATTCGGTTTTGCTACCGCGCCGCTGGTGACATTGGGCTGCATCATGATGCGCGTTTGCCACCTGAACACTTGCCCCGTGGGCGTGGCAACGCAAGACCCACTGCTGCGGAAAAACTTTACCGGCGACCCCGATCACACGGTAAACTTTATGACTTTCATCGCGCAGGAAGTCCGGGAAATTATGGCGCAGTTGGGCTTCCGCACGTTGAATGAAATGGTTGGCCGCACTGATGTTTTGGAACCTCAGCAAGCGGTGGAACACTGGAAGGCTAAGGGTTTGGATTTCTCGAAAATCCTTTATCAGCCGGAAGTTGGCGCGGATGTCGGGCGCTATTGTCAGATGGCGCAGGATCACGGTTTGGAAAAGTCCCTCGACATGACTGTGTTGTTGGATTTGTGCAAAGGTGCGATCGAAAATGGCGAAAAAGTCCACGCCAAACTGCCGATTACCAATGTCAACCGCGTTGTCGGCACAATTCTCGGCAACGAAATCACCAAGCGCAACTGGGAAGGTTTGCCGGATGACACGGTGCACCTGCACTTCCAAGGCAGCGCTGGGCAAAGCTTTGGCGCATTCGTGCCCAAGGGAGTCACCCTGGAACTCGAAGGCGAAGCTAACGACTATTTGGGCAAGGGGCTCAGCGGCGGCAAGATTATCCTGTATCCGTCGCACGCTTCCACCTTTGTCGCGGAAGAAAACGTGATTGTCGGTAACGTAGTGCTTTACGGCGCGACTGCTGGTGAGGTTTTCATCCGAGGGATGGCGGGCGAACGTTTTGCGGTGCGTAACTCCGGCGTTAACGCAGTAGTTGAAGGTGTGGGCGATCACGGTTGCGAGTACATGACTGGTGGCAAAGTTGTAGTTTTGGGCGAAACCGGGCGCAATTTTGCAGCGGGTATGAGTGGCGGCGTCGCTTACATTTTGGATGAAGCGGGGGATTTTGCTACTCGCTGCAATATGTCGATGGTGGATTTGGAAAAATTGGAGGATGTTGAGGAAATTAGCGATTTGCGGCAGTTAATTCAGACTCACTTTGATTTAACTGGAAGTGCGAAAGCATCGAAGGTTTTGGCAAATTGGGATTCGATGGTGCCGGTGTTTGTGAAGGTGATGCCGAGGGATTACAAGCGGGTGTTGCAGGCTATTGAAAGGGCGATCGCATCGGGTTTAAGCGGTGATGATGCGCTGACGGCTGCGTTTGAAGAAAATGCTCGCGATGTCGCCCGGATTGGCGGCAGCTAGTAAATCCAAGAAACCGGGTTTTTGCGATAATTTCTGCATCATCGCCGAGATTTTAGGAAGAAACCCGGTTTCTGACTCCCGCGCACAGAGCCCAAATCCCAGAAACCGGGTTTTTGCGATAATTTTGGTATCTCACGCCCGATTTAGGAAGAAACCCGGTTTCTGACTCCCGCGCACAGAGCCCAAATCCCAGAAACCGGGTTTCTGCGATAATTTTGGCATCTCACGCCGGATTTAGGAAGAAACCCGGTTTCTGAGTCGCACACGTACCATCCGATCTGCCAAATGCCACGTCGCCAAGTTATCTTGCAAGCGGGTAATTACTACCATATTTATAACCGAGGCAATAACCGTCAGCTTATCTTTTTTGAGCGAGAAAACTATATTTATTTTTTACGCCAATTAAGAAACCATCTGATTAATCATGGTGTCGATATTATTGCGTATTGTTTGATGCCAAACCACTATCATTTATTAGTTTACTTGAAAACCGATCGTTTTTCCAAGCTGATGCAGGCGTTTACTCTGTCTTATGTTAAGGCTATCAGTAAACGCTATCAAAGGGTGGGTTCATTGTTTCAGGGACGATTTCAGGCGATTCATGTAGAGACAGAAGAGTATTTATTACACTTAACTCGCTATATTCACTTAAACCCAGTCTCTGCTAATATAGTTGAAAAAGCCGAGAATTGGGAGTTTTCTAGCTATCAAGAATATATTGATTTGCGCCAGGGAAATTTACCTAAAATAGATGGAGTGCGAGCGAAATTTCAGTCAGCAGATGCTTATCGTTACTTTTTAGAAGATTCAACTAGCGATCGATTAATCCAGCATTTAACCTTTGAAGAATAGAAAGAAACCAAGAAACCGGGTTTCCGCCCCCAATCCCAGAAACCGGGTTTCTGCCATAATTTAAGCATCCTCACCGAAATTTGGTGAAGAAACCCGGTTTCTGACTCCCCGCGCACAGAGCCCAAATCCCAGAAACCGGGTTTCTGCGATAATTTTGGCATTCTCACCGAGATGTTGTAAGAAACCGGGTTTCTGACTCCATATCTCACGATCCATTGAGTTCTTTGATATCCTTGGAAACACTGTTATTTACAGAAAAAAAAGTAGACTATGAAAGCGATCGAAACCACTGGAACAATTGACGATCGAGGGATGCTGTGTATAGATAGACCCCTTACCCTTGTCAACCACAGACACGTTCGGATTATTGTCTTAGTGCCGGAAGACACTGATATCGATCCAGATGATAACCCCACTGAAACTGTCCTCGAAGGGCTTCAGCAAGGCTTCCATGAGGCAATTACCGGACAAACTCTCCCTTTGTCCCAACTGTGGAATTGATATAAAATTAGGGAAATCAACAAGCAAAATGATTCAATCCATACCGAAAATATCCATCAAACCTGGATACCGTCCCCAGTCAGATGATAAAACTCCTGAAGCTGATGCAATTGATTTTTACCTACTGCGACAACTCACCAATTCCCAACGGTGGCAAATGGGGGCAAAATTAAATCGTTGGGCAAAAACTGTTAGCTTGCGCGGGATGAAAAAAGCTTGTCCCTCAACCTACAAAGAGCGATTTGCTCGATCGATATTAGGTAGCAAGTGGTTGCCAATTTTAACCCCCACCAGTGAGCCCTCTATGTGGACGCAAGACCCCAGCGAAATTGCTAGACTGTTGCACCCAATTTTTGAAACATTAGGTGTCTCTTATTATATTACACGAGGCGTTGCCGCTTCTGTCTATGGCGACCCTAGAACAACACGCGATTTAGATTTAGTAATTGAATTGCTCCGGGACAATATTTTTCAATTAGTTGAAGCACTAGAAACGGCTGGTTTTTACTGCCCTCCGGGTTCGGTCAAAGATATTCAAGAGGGTAGAGGCATGGTGTTGAGCGTCACTCACATGACTTTAGTATTGAACGCTGATATTGTGCTGAATTCTAATACTGCATTCGATCGCTCAAAAATGGCAAGACGACGATTAGAAGCGCTTGACGAAGCTGGTGTAGAACAATTTTGGGTGGCTTCTCCTGAAGATATTGTGTTGGCCAAACTGCTCTGGCGGCAACAGTCTCAGTCTCAAAAACAATGGAATGATGTTTTGGGAATTCTGAAAGTCCAATCTGAGAATTTAGATCGGGGTTACTTAACAGGGTGGGCCCAACAATTGGGGTTGATTGATGATTTGAACCTAGCTTTTACTGAATCAGGGATTTGATGCGATCGCCCACAAGTGCAGACATACCTACAGTCATGATATTGTCCCAAGGATCTCGCCCCTAAAATATTTACAAAACTAAATCTGGTATGCGATCTATATCTAGCTGTTAGAATAGACAAACCTGAGCGTTAAAATCGCAAATGTATGACAGCGTTCCTACACACTATGCTATGGAATATCTAACTTTTAGGGAAGCCGATGGAGAGGACATACAGGCGATCGCCAATATTCACAATTCTCATGCGCGCGGTCAAAATACGTCGATCGAGCGCGGCTTTTTGCTAACACAAATTACTGAAGATGAGATTGTCCAAAGCTTAAATAATTCATGCAAATATTTTGTGTCAGCTAAAACCGATGGGGAAATTGTGGGATTTGTGGCTATATCACAACCCAAAATATCAGATGAAATCTTGGATAAAATTATCTGGAAAGATGAGGTTTTTAAGAAAAGAGTCACCAGCGATAGGCATTTTTATCTCGAAAGAGTAGCAACCAAGTTAGATTGGATGGGTAGAGGTGTGGCTCAATTTATGTATAACGAAATTTATCAAGTTTTTCCAACTTCATTGATTTCGCTGTTTATTGTTACCCAGCCAATAGCTAATACTCGTTCCCTAATGTTTCACCAAAAACAGGGATTTGAACAAATAGGAACTTTGCAAATTGACCGATTTCTAGATTTAGAAAATTATGAATGTATTGTGATGTTTAAAGAAACTTGAATTTATCATGAGTGAGTCTCCCACGAGAAGCCGACATCAATCCAGCCTAACAGGAATTACCAGAAGCGAGGGACTCGATATAACTTCCTTGGCTGCTGGGATACTTCGCCTCCCCGCAGGAAAAATATTTTTTCCCAAAACAAAAAGCGCCCCTATTTCTAGGAGCGCTTTTTGTTAATCAAAAGCTAAAACTTAGCCATTGATGGAAGGAGCAACCAAAGCTACAGGAGTGACTTCACTAGCAGCCAAGTCGAGTGGGAAGTTGTGAGCATTGCGCTCGTGCATTACTTCCATACCCAAGTT
>NZ_JAUBOQ010000036.1:0-76766 GCF_036700325.1 Microcoleus sp. Z1_B2 | reverse complement strand
ATTTCGGGTGAAATTGTTTTGAGTAGGTTGCTGGAAAGATTGATGAAAATTGCGATCGAGAATGCGGGGGCGCAAAAAGGTTTTTTGATTTTAGAAAAAGCGGGAAACTGGACCCTTGAGGCGGAAGGTTCGGTGCAGGAGGATGAAGTTAGTGTGTTGCAATCGCTTCCTCTCAATCCGATAGCAGCTTCTGGGGGTTCTCCTTTGCTTGCTTGTGCGATCGCCAATTATGTGATTCGTACTCAGGAAAATGTGGTGTTAAATAATGCGGCTCAAGAGGGACAATTTACCCGCGATCCTTATATTGCAGCTACTCAACCGAAGTCTATTCTTTGCACTCCTCTGCTGCACCAAGGTAAGTTGACTGGCCTTCTTTATTTGGAAAATAACCTGACTGAAGGGGCTTTTACTACGGATCGCCTAGAATTGTTAAAACTTTTATCTGCCCAAATTGCTATTTCCATTGAAAATGCTCAGCTTTACGATCAATTAGGGGAATACTCGCGAACGCTGGAACGTAAGGTTATAGAAAGAACGCAAGAATTGCAACAGGAAATCGCTGTTAGGATGCAGACAGAAAGAGCCTTGGGCAAGTCTGAGGAAAAGTTTTCTAAAGCCTTTCGTTCCAGTCCTAACCCGATCGCGATCGCCCGATTTGCAGATGGACGCTACATCGAAGTGAACGACAGTTTCCTCCGCACTTTTAGCTACTCTCGCGAACAGGTAATTGGTTTTACAGCAATTGATTTGAATTTTTGGGGTAATTTAGAAGAATGTGACAGATACAGACAG
Organism: Microcoleus sp. Z1_B2; assembly: GCF_036700325.1. NCBI lineage: Bacteria > Bacillati > Cyanobacteriota > Cyanophyceae > Oscillatoriales > Microcoleaceae > Microcoleus > Microcoleus sp. Z1_B2. Next base: position 75,974 of record NZ_JAUBOQ010000036.1, on the reverse strand, counting down.
CTCTTGCAAGAATCAGGAGTGGTTCGCAATCAGGAATTCGATTGTCGTACTTCATCAGGCGAGGTGAGAAAGATGCTGGTATCAGCAGATATTATTGAGCTGGGTGGAGAAGCGTGTATTCTGTTAGTCACTAACGACATTACCGAGCGTCAAAGGGTAGAAGAAGCGCTCAAAGAAAGCGAGGCTAAATACCGTGACTTAGTTGAAACATCGCAGGATATGATTTGGTCACTTGATATCGAAGGGCGTTATACCTTCGTCAACGCTGCTGTAAAACATATATTTGGCTACTTGCCTAAAGAAATGATAGGGCGAAAATTTAGTGATTTTCAGCTACCTGAACAACTTCCAAAAGATAAAAAGATATTCCAACGTATGCTGAATGGAGAGTCTGTATTTCAGTATGAAACTATACAATTAGCTAAAGATAGTAGACCTATCAATCTCCGGTTTAATTCACTTGTATTGCGGGATTCCGAGGGAAAAATTCTCGGAATAACTGGCACAGCTAGCGATATTACGGAAAGTAAAAAAGCAGAGGCAGCCTTACAAAAATCCAAAGAAGTTGCAGATGCGGCTAACAAGGCTAAAAGCGAATTTTTATCAAAAATGAGTCACGAATTGCGAACTCCCCTCAATGCAATTCTCGGCTTTACCCAAGTGCTGGCGCGCGACTCATCCCTTTCTCAGATACAGCAGGGACAGATAGGCATCATTAGTCGTTCTGGCGAGCATTTGCTGACGCTGATTAATGACGTGCTGGAAATGTCTAAAATAGAGGCAGGTCGGATTACCTTAAATCCTACTAGCTTTGACCTGTATCATTTGCTCCATTCTCTCGAAGAAATGCTCAAAATTAAAGCGGATTCTAAAGATTTACAGCTCAGTTGGCACATCGATTCTAACATTCCTCAGTATGTAAAAACTGACGAAAGTAAATTGCGTCAAGTATTGATTAATCTGCTAGGAAATGCGATAAAGTTTACGAGCAAGGGAAGTGTGACGCTTAGGGTAGCAGCAATTAGTGCGAAACAAAAGTCCCCAACAGACAACGAACCACGGACTATTACGTTTGAAGTGGAAGACACTGGTTACGGCATTGCTCCTACTGAGCTAGATTCTTTATTTAAGGCTTTTGTGCAAACTGACGCAGGTCGGAAATCTCAAGAAGGAACAGGCTTGGGTTTACCAATCAGCCGACAATTCGTACAACTGATGGGAGGAGACATTACCGTCAGCAGTACCTTGCATCGAGGAACAATTTTTAGTTTTGATATCCAAATTAGTTCCCCAGAGATGGCTGAAGTTCAACCTCGACAATCAAGAAGGCGGGTAATTGGTTTACAACCGAACCAACCCTCATATCGCATCTTGGTGGTTGATGATAAATGGGAAAGCCGTTTGCTATTGGTTCATCTTCTCGAACCGCTTGGCTTGGAGGTGCGCGAAGCAGTAAATGGTCAAGAAGCTATTAGAATCTGGGAAACTTGGAAACCTCACCTAATTTGGATGGATATGCAAATGCCTGTGATAGACGGGTATGAGGCTACCAGACAAATTAAAGCCAAGATTCAAGATGAGGCTACCCCAATTGTTGCGTTGACCGCTAGCGCTTTTGAGGAAGAGCGAGCCATTGTTTTATCATCAGGCTGTGACGATTTTGTGAGCAAGCCTTTTCAAGAAGAAGTGATTTTTGCCAAAATGGCTGAACATTTAGGGGTACAGTATATTTATGAAGATTTACCGAACTTTACATTATCTCAGCTTGAGGGTCAAGACCTGAGTGTAAAAGCAGAGGAAAAAACTGAAAATTTAAGGACAACTTTGGCGAAAATGCCTGCTGAGTGGGTGATACAGTTACATCAAGCAGCTATCGATGCTGATGCCGACCTGATTTTAAGTTTAGTCGCCACAATCCCCGAATATAATAAGTCTTTCCCGGAGACCATCGCTGATTGGGCTAACAACTTTCGATTTGATAAAATTACTGACTTAACCGAACAAATTATCCCATGAACAGCCAGCCATTAGCATCTCATGTTGCCAATCTTTTAGTGGTTGACGATACCCCCGACAACCTGCGTCTTTTATCGACTATGCTGAGGGACAAAGGATATAAAGTTAGGGGCGTAATAAACGGGGAAATGGCATTAAAAGCAGCGCGTTCTACCCCACCAGATTTGATTTTGCTCGACATCTCTATGCCCCAGATGAACGGCTACGAAGTTTGCCAACATTTAAAAGCGGATGCCAGAACTTCGGGTATTCCAGTTATTTTCTTGAGCGCCCTAGATCGAGTGTTGGATAAAGTCAAAGCATTTGCTGTAGGAGGAGTAGACTACATCACCAAGCCATTTCATTTAGAAGAAGTTTTAGCTCGTGTCGAAAATCAACTAACTATTCAGCGTTTGCAAAAAAAAATGCACGAGCAAAATGCGCGATTGCAGGAGTCTGAGGCTAAAGAGCGGAATAAATCCCAACAACTAGAGCTGGCTCTACAACAGTTACAAAATGCACAAGCTCAGCTCATCCAAAGCGAGAAAATGTCAAGTTTAGGGAATGTCGTAGCGGGGGTAGCTCACGAAATTAACAATCCGATTAGTTTCATTAAAGGGAACCTCTCGCCCGTAAGGGAGTACACTGAAGATTTGCTGAGGCTGGTGCAACTTTACACAGAAGATTTCCCCAATCCCACAGCAGCTATCCAGGAACAACTGGAGGCAATCGATTTCGCTTTTCTCAGGAATGACTTGCCGAAGCTAATTGCTTCTATGAGCATAGGAGCTGATCGAATTGGAGAAATAGTGCAATCGCTGCGGAATTTTTCCCGACTCGATGAAGCTGAGTTAAAAGCGGTGGATATCCATGAAGGAATTGAGAGTACGCTGATGATTTTGCAGCATCGGCTGAAAGATGAAGCACAGCAAACGATAATTAAAGTGGTAAAAGAGTATGATAATCTGCCAAAGATAGAATGCTACGCGGGGCAAATGAATCAGGTTTTTATGAATGTTCTGACTAATGCGATTGAAGCGTTGCAATCCCCAAAACGTTGGGCAAATGATGTAGATGATAGCAGCTCGATCCCTACTATTACTATTTGCACGAAGTTACTCTCCGACTTTCAAGTGGGTATTTATATTACTGATAATGGCCCCGGCATAACCGAAGAGATTCAACAACGCATATTTGAGCCATTTTTTACAACGAAGACAGTGGGAACAGGGAAGGGTTTGGGGTTATCGATTAGCTATACTATTGTAGTGGACGACCACGGGGGACAACTGAGTTGTTTTTCGATACCGGATCAAGGGGCGACATTGGCAATCGAAATTCCGATTTACCACTCTAGAAAAGGTTTTTATAAAGAGGATTTGGTCGGGCTATAAGCCACACTAAACTTCAAGTATTCAAAAATGGTGTAAGATCGGGAATCGTGTTTATTTAGGAGTCATATCATGTTCGATCGATTAACCATACTATCCCGGTCGGGGCGGGTTTTTGAGATTGTCAATTATTGGCAGGTATTGTGGGTGAACCCGCCCCTACACAAATTGCGATCGAGGGGACATGATATCATTTGATTGGCAATTTTTACACAAATTTCCCTTAATGGCAAGTCGCCAACTTGCTTTTTTTTAGTAGCTGATGCACGCACTCTCAAACCCAAAATAATGATGAATTTAAACCATGATTTTTTTTCAGTAAAAACTCTAGCAATTATTTGTGTAATTGCTGCGTTTGTTGTCATTGGTGGCAAAGTTTTTGCGACAATAATCGATGATAGACCGCCATTTAAAGAGACTAGCTTTTACAGTACGACTATATCGGGTAATAACGATTTAGTTGATATTTATTATCCTAAACCATCCGATCTTAATTCTGGTAATTACTCTTTTCCCATTGTGCTTTTATTGCAAGGTGCGCTTGTAGATAAATCATTTTATTCAGATTACGCTAGCCATGTGGCACGGTACGGCTTTGTGGTGGTTGTTCCGAACCATTTGCGGCCTTCGCCCTTCAATCCCACTTCACCGCCTAATTTGGCGTCGGAAACTTCCCAAATTGGGGCGGTTTTGTCTCAAATGGCGATCGAAAATACAAAGCCCACATCTCCGATCGCGTCTGTTATCGATACGCAGCGCCTTGGTTTATTGGGTCATTCTTTTGGTGGTGCAGTGGGGTTATCGGTGATTGCTAACAAATGTCTCCCAGAATTGTATTTGTGTCAAGAGCCATTTACGCGCCCGAAAGAACTATTAGCTGCTGCATTTTTTGGAGCTAACTTGCGGAATCCTATTGCTAATGAATTTGTACCCATCGCTAATGATGGCATTGCAGTGGCGTTGATTCAAGGATCTATCGATGGTGTCGCCCTGCCCGATCGAGCTCAAAGCACTTTTGACCAAATTCAAACACCACCCAAAGCTTTGATTACTGTTATGGGTGCAAATCACTTCGGCATTACCGATGTTAATAACCCCGCTGGTGCGATGCCCGATCGCAATACTGCTACCTTAGAGCGAGCCGTGGGTATTGAAACGATCGCCCGTTGGAGCGCGCTATTTTTGCGGGCACATATGCTTAAAGATCGATCGGCATTTGATTATATTTACTCTCAAGGTGACGCCCTCGATCCGAATGTCCGTGTTACCACCGTTGCAGTTCCCAAACCATCTTCTAAGTAGCTACCTAAAAAACGTAAGATAGATTAAGGCTAATACATAGTGTGCCTAACTTTTTATTATTTGGGATCGCCGATCTGACAGACCGCGAGCACTATATTGTTTTAAGCATCTATGTACAGTAATTCTATGTACACCTAAACGTTCAGCTACATCTGTAAGGCTTTTAATCGCTCCAGTCTTTAACCAATAAAGTGCCTGAATTTTTTATTTATTAGGTAGAGTTCCCTGCTCTGACTAAATTATTTTTAACTCGTATGCTATTAAATCCATTCTTTCTTAGTAGTTTACTTTCATAAATTATTCCTCAAACTAGGTTCTTCATTTTAGGATTTTATTGGGTATAGCAAAACCATTTGATTTGTAAACAATTGATTCAATCATCACAAGCGTTTCAGGTTGTTCTACATTCACGACTCAAATAGACGTGCTATATAATATTATTATTAACTAAATTTCCATTTTCAGTAACCTCAGCCTGCCGCTTAAAGACTAGCAACGTAATATCATCAAACACTTTCTGCTTACCAATATGTTGCCGCACATCTACAATCACCGCATCCTTAACTCCTGCTGCAGACTTGTGCCAATTTTGACTAATTACTTGACACAATTGCTTTAGTCCATACTGCTTTTTGCGGATGTTATAGGCTTCTGGAATCCCATCAGTATAAAGCACCACGCCATCTCCAGGTTCTAGCTCAATCAGGACGTGACTGATGAAGTCTGCGATATCATCATCTAAAGCGATCGGGAAGCCTAACTCCATCGTGTCGATGCGCTCAACATCTCCATTTTTTCGCACCACTAGCGTTTCTTCATGCTGACCGCTGATGCTGATCCGTCCTTCGGAGTAGTTCAAAATCGCCAGCGTCAGACTTTTCTCAGAATTCATGCGCTGCACGTTTTTGTAGAGGGTACGGTTGAGTACATCCAGGAATCGAACTGGATCTAGTCCACGAATCTCTTGCAGGGTGCGAACTGAGGTTTGCGCCATCAGCATTAGAATGCCGCTTTCCAGGCCATGTCCGGTGACATCACCGATCGCCAGTGTGACAACACCATCGATCTGTAGCACGTCGTAGTAGTCCCCTCCTACTTCATCGGCGGGTTCCATGTATCCGGCGATATCTAGTCCCTCAATTTCCAGTTCATGAGGGTTAGGCAAAATCATTTGCTGGATCTGACGCGCCACATTCACTTCTGCACCTAAACGGAGGTTGTCTACTTTGAGTTTTTCGTTGAGGGTCATGATTTCCTGATTAGCATTAGCGAGTTCTGATGTTCGTTCTTTAACTTTGTCTTCGAGGGTTTCAAATGATTCTTGAATTTGCCTCGCCATGCTGTTGAAGGATCGTGCTAGCAGACCAATTTCGTCTCGCGATCCCATCTTCACACGCATATCTAAGTGACCCGCCGTAAACTGGGCAACCGCTTGGGTGAGGTAAATCAGAGGCTTGGTTAATAGTTGTGCGATCGCCAAAGCGATGATAGTTACAATTGTGGCGATGATTGCTAATAAAAGAAGTGCATCCTGTATTTGTTTTTCTACAGGTGCTAGGGCAACGGCAATGGGTTGTGCGAAAAGAACTGACCAAGGTTGATATTGCAGGCGGGCGATCGCTAAGAGGCTTAACTCATTATTACCCGTAGCTGTCAATCGTGTGATTAGATAAGGCTGTTTAGTGTCTAAAGCCTGCTTGATGTCGGGCAAATTGATTGCAAGTTCTTCCGTTATATTTTTAGGCAAACGCCCTTCGCGTTGCAGTTTCACTACAACATTGGGTGACAAAGGTACAATTGATTTGAAAAGGAGTTCCGGTGTAGTGCTATGTGCCAGATGGATATAGTTCTCATCTAAAAGAACGGCTAACGATTTCGCACCTGCACGTTCAGTTTTCCGACTCACCAACTGCTGGACAGATGTGGCATTGTATGTCACCCGCAATACACCCAATATATTTCCCTTCGCATCGCGAACAGGACTGCTAAAGAAGAGCGTAACGAGGTTGGGAATTGTCGGCGATTGCCTAATGCTAGAAACAAAAGATAGTTGAGTTTTGAGCGGTTCTTGGAAGTAATCTTGACCGGATTCATCTCGTCCCACATCCAGTGTATTCGTATCGAGTACATTCCGTCCCTTTAAGTTGAGCAAGGCATAGGAGATAATATTAAGCGTATCTTTGCGACTGAGCCTGGTTAAGGTTTCAGTCGCTAACATCTCTTGGGGACTACCATTTCGCCGTTCTGGAGGTATGCCCAGATAGGCAGCCAAACCTGGTAAAATCGCTTCTACGCGCACGGCATTGAGATTCCCATCGATAAACCCATCTATTCTGTAAGCGGTTTCGTTAGCCGCCGCAGATAGCGCTTGTCGTGCGTTGTCGGTCAATGCCTTTTCAGTTGTCTGCTTGTTGACAAATGCTAGCAACAGCAACGGAATCAGAGCAACGACGAGAAACGACACGATTAACTTTGTACGAATGCTGTTGAAAAACAATCGCTTCATGGTTTGAGACTAGGAGGGGGGGGTTAAGAAAGAAGAATTGAACAAGGTTTCTAGATTGGGAAGGCGCGTCACATTGCCAGCGCGAATAAAAAAGTCCGTATATTTTTTGGCAGTTTTGTAGATATAATTATGACTGTTTGATTGAAATAAATTTTGATTGTCTGCAAAGTCAGTAAAGTCTATTCCGTCGAAAGAAATGGTATTGATGGGCATATTCAATGCTTTGCTGACGATCTCCTTTCCTTCGGTAATATTTGCTTCCCAATATGACAAGCCTTGAAGCCAGCCTCGCACAAAGGCGCGAATATCTTCGGGGCGATCGCGTATCACCTCACCCCGAAACGCGATTAAATCCAAAATTAAGCCTGGGGTTTGTTTGCTTGTAAACAGGATATGCGCCCCTAATTTTAATGCTTCAGAAAGATAGGGTTCCCAAGTGTGTCCTGCTTGGATAGCATTGTTTTGTAAGCGATTGGGAACTTCAAAAGTCTCGACTTTAACCAGTCTAACATCATCGCTTGTCAGCTTAGAGGTTTTCAACATCTCAGTAACGAAAACCTCGCTAAAGTCGCCTAGAGTTGCACCAAGCTTTTTTCCTTTCAAGTTAGGGATTGTTTTAATATCCGATTGCGCGACTACCACATCTGCCCCTGTCGATTCATCCACAACCATCACAGCTTGCATATCAGGATATGTGGCACTCAAAATCACAAAATCGCCCAAGGTCAATGCGATCGCATCATACTTCCCTGCACTGAAATCCGCGAAAAGCAATTGTGAGTGCTTTATATAGCTGAGTTCCACGTCTACCCCTTGCGCTTTGAAGAATCCTTTCTCTTGAGCAATGATCAGAGGTGTATAGCCAACAAAAGGAACACAAGATACTTTTAGGGCAGGAGGTTTTACTTTTAGAGGTGCCGAAGACTGACAAGCAAACAGCAGCCAGCAGGTAATAAATATACAGATGTAATTGAGTAATTTAGACATACTAGCTAGAGGATTCTTGGTGTAAAAAAGCCGACTCATATTTTCTTGATCCCGATCGACCTAAGTGCATCTTCCGCAATAGCCACTAAACTTGTTCCGGCGGCGATATCTAGAACAAGCTTGCCCGATCGCACTTTGACCAATTCTACTAACCGAGTTGCAGCTTGTTTGTGAAATTCATTTTCCTAGTCGGGGCGGTTGTTGAAGTCATTGATAATCTGCGGTTTGTAGGCACTTAGCGAGTCAGTCAATCGATTTTCGATTTTCGATTTTCGATTTTAGAATTGAAGCATTGACTTGTGCGAGATAAATTCGGGGGATCCTTTATCGGATACAGGTTTTTTATTTCTGGACGGATGAATCACGTGGCGGGTATCCTCGATGCTTTCAGTCATGGCGAATTATTGGTTTAACTTTCTACATTGTGGCAGTTATGGTCGATCGCGACTCTAGTCGCAGGTGACATCACTCAGCAATCTCTACAATGCCCGCCCATGTATGCAAAACCGCTACCGAGTATCAACTCTCCGGCAACAAACACCCGCCCAATTGGGATCGCGAAGCTGTAATCCGCTACAATCTGTGTTTGGTAAAGAATTTTTACAAGTTCACAGCCCATTACAGCCTTTGCGGCTTGTACTACCCAACCTGCCTGAAAATATGGATTTTGCTACTCTTGCTGCCCAGCTAAATGCTGGAACTATCTTGCCAGAGGGAATTGTCATCATCACCCTCTTGGTGGTTCTCGTCGGCGATTTAATCGTAGGCCGCAGTTCATCTGGTTGGACTCCCTACGTTGCCGTTGCGGGTTTGCTAGCCGCCGTCGCTGCCTTGTGTTTGCAGTGGGATAACGTTGATACCATCTCGTTTCTAGGCGGTTTTAACAGCGATGCCTTGAGTTTAGTGTTTCGCGGAATTATCGCTTTGACTGCGGCTGTCACTATTTTGATATCCGTCCGCTATGTACTGCAAACTGGTACTGCTTTAGCGGAATTCATCGGCATTTTACTCACCGCTACTTTGGGGGGAATGTTCCTCAGCGGCGCTGATGAATTGGTGATGATTTTTATTTCGTTGGAAACTCTGAGTATCTCGTCTTATTTGCTGACGGGTTACACAAAACGCGACCCGCGTTCCAATGAAGCTGCTTTGAAATATTTGTTAATTGGGGCTTCTTCTTCGGCGGTGTTTCTCTACGGGATTTCGCTGCTGTACGGATTGTCGGGGGGCGAAACTCAGTTAAGTGCGATCGCTGCTAACCTTTCTACTGTGAACGAAGGTCAATCTCTCGGTTTGGTGATTGCTTTAGTTTTTGCGATCGCCGGCATCGCCTTCAAAATCTCTGCGGTTCCCTTCCACCAATGGACTCCAGACGTTTACGAAGGTTCTCCTACACCCGTTGTTGCCTTTCTTTCTGTCGGTTCCAAAGCAGCCGGTTTTGCCCTAGCAATCCGCTTGTTAACAACTGCTTTCCCCGCACTTATCGAACAGTGGCACTTCGTGTTCACGGCCTTAGCCATTCTCAGCATGGTGTTAGGAAATGTGGTTGCCCTCGCCCAGACTAGCATGAAGCGGCTTTTGGCTTATTCGTCGATCGCCCAAGCCGGTTTTGTGATGCTGGGTTTGATTGCAGGAACAGAAGCCGGTTACTCCAGCATGATATTTTATCTGTTGGTTTACCTGTTTATGAACTTGGGCGCTTTCGCTTGCATCATCCTGTTCTCGCTGCGGACTGGAACCGACCAAATTAGCGAATACTCCGGTTTGTACCAAAAAGACCCGCTGTTAACTTTAGCCTTAAGTATTTGCCTGCTTTCTCTCGGTGGAATTCCGCCCCTGGCTGGATTTTTCGGCAAAATCTATCTGTTCTGGGCCGGCTGGCAAGCAGGACTTTACGGCTTAGTTATTCTGGGATTAATTACCAGCGTAGTTTCGATTTACTATTACATCCGCGTTGTCAAGATGATGGTAGTAAAAGAACCTCAAGAAATGTCAGACGCGGTGAAAAATTATCCCGAAGTTCGCTGGAACCTTCAGGGAATGCGGCCTTTGCAAGTCAGCGTTGTACTCACTTTGGTGGCGACAACATTGGCGGGAATTTTGTCGAATCCTTTGTTTAATTTGGCCAATGATGCTGTTACCAAAACTCCCATGTTGCAGTCGGCTTTGAGTCAGGTGCAACCTGTTGTGGGTGCGAAAATTGACTCTAATTTGGTGTCTAGCCGGGATTAATTTTTCCTGTTTTTGAAATAGTGGAAAACGCCTGACTCTTTGCAGTTGGGCGTTTCTTTTTTGTTGTGATATACTGTTAATTATGATTTTTAACCGCAGATGTAGGCAGATTAACGCAGATAAAAGTTAGTACAGAGGCAACAATGTTAGTACAAAGTAAGGCAAAGTTTTATACTCCAGATGAGTACCGGGAGTTAGAGGAAACTGCTGAGTTTAGAAATGAATACCGCGATGGAGAAATTGTACAAATGAGTGGTGGTAGTATTAATCACAGCCGGATTATCCGAAATTTGAGTAGAGTCTTGGGAAATTTGCTTGAGGGGCAGCCCTATGAGCTTTTTCACAACGATTTGCGGTTGTGGATTCCTCGGTATCGACGGGGAACTTACCCGGATGTGATGGTGATTGAAGGGGAGCCAGTTTTTACCGAGGGACGCAGTGATGAGATCCTCAATCCGATGCTCATCGTGGAAGTGCTTTCTAAGTCTACCAAGGATTTCGATCGAGAGGATAAGTTTCGGTTTTATCGATCTATCCCTGAATTCTGTGAATATGTGTTAGTCAATCAATCTGAGTTTTTAGTCGCACAATATATTAAAACCGAACCAAATGAATGGTTATTTCGGGAATATGAGGGAGAGACAGCAACAGTTTCTTTTGCTTCCTTGGGAGTGCAAATGTCGATGAGCGAGATTTATGCAAAAGTGGTATTTGAAAGCCCGGAAACGGAAGTGCAGCAGTAAACTTCATGCTATGGGGTGAAGCAATGTCTAGCTTGGTAACAGTAAAACAATAATAACTTGGTGGGTGGTGAGGACTTTAGTCTTCTAATTTTTATGAGGGAAGATATGGATAACTACCGAATTGTCGAAACTTTGACCGAAAGCCAGGTTTCCGACTTGATGGATTTGTACAAAAACGAGTTTTGGAGCGACAAGCGGACGCGGGAGGATGTTGTGAAAATGCTGGAGGCAACTGATGTTACCATTGGTTTTGTCGATGAGACCGATCGACTAATTGGCATTACCCGCGTCATTACCGATTTTGTCTACAGAGCCATGATTTTTGATGTCATCATCAAGCCGACACACAGAAAGATGGGACTGGGTGCGAAGTTAATGGATGCAGTTTTAACTCATCCCAAATTGCAAGCTGTCGAGCATTTTTATCTTAATTGTTTGCCGAACATGATGCCGTTTTACGAGCGTTGGGGTTTCTCGGATGATGTGGGCGAACTTAAGTTTTTGCGGCGAACAACTGGCTGAACTTAGCCCCTTGAAAGCTCCAATTTTTCTCGAATTACGTCTTCTTTGAAACCTACTAAAACAGCCGTTCCATCTTTAACGAAAAGAGGACGTTTCAGCAGCATCGCATCCTTAGCAAAAGCATCTACCCACTGTTCGCTAGTCCAATTTTTCTTGTCATCGCCCAAAGCGCGGTAAGATTGACCGGAAGTATTTCGCATGGGTTCAAAACCTAAAGCAGCTACCCAGCTTTGGATTGTTTCGCGAGTCGGCGGCTGTTCTTTTGTGTTAATGAACTCGTAATTAACATCGCTATCTTTGAGCCACTGGAAAGCTTTTTTGCAGGTTCCGCAGTTGGGGATTCCGTAAACTTGAATTGACATAATAATGACTACTAACTAATGACTAATGACTAATGACTACTGACTAATCTAGCTTGTTGAACCCATTTTTGCACGCGATCGACTGAAGGAGTCAAGTCATTGCGCTGCATTGTCGCTACGTGCAGCCTTAAAACTTGTTGGTGCAATCTCTCCACGGGCATTTGAGCCAATTGAGCCGGAGAAGCAACGCCGGCGTGCAGTAACAGCCCGCAATACTGACACCCTACACTTGGAATTCCAGCCAAATTTGCCATCGCTACCCATTTATTAACATATTGAATGTTAATCTGTAATTGATTGGCTAGCAACACTTTCGCCGCTTGCGTTTTCGTCAGGCGAATTAGTTGTCCGGTTGTGGTGATGCTGCACTCTTCCAGTTGAGATTGGTTTTCCTTGCTCAATCCCGGTAAATGTGCGATCGGCCAATCGCGTACTTGCACAGAAGTTTGAGGAGCTTTATGAGAAATTTTCATGTTTTTTCAGTGAATTTTACTTATACTTTAAAGTCTAAATTATAAAACAGTCAATAGAGGATATCGCTCACGTCACCCTATCAACAAAAACCAGACCAAGGAATTTGACTCATTGCGGGTGTTGTGATAATTATGCTAATTTCCTACAAAGTAGCACTTTCAGCCGGTTTTCCTGCCTGTGGCTCAGGCTTACTGCTTAACCACATCATCCGGGCGATGACGACAAAGACTATAAAAAAGACAGCCTATAAATGCTAGCAAAAAATAAGTGACAGATGAGAATTTTCTCAAAAATGGCTGCCAAATTGACCGTCAGAATTTTAGGGCTTTAATGCTGAGAATGCAAAAACTTGTGGCTGACTGTAAACCCAACTCAAAATTATAGGTTTTTACCCATGACAATTACACAAGGTGATGATTTGTTAACTAATATTCTACACCAACGGCGGCAAAAACTGGCCAGTTTAATTAATTTTCCGGTAATTTTATGGTCGGGGCGCAGCATTCCTCGCAATTATCCGGCACTTACTTATCCCTTTCGTGCCAGCAGTCACTTTCTATATTTTGCTGGTTTGCCCTTAGAAAATGCTGCCATTCGCTTAGAATCGGGCAAATTAGAATTGTTCTTAGATGACGCACCTGCTAGCAGCACGCTTTGGCACGGAGAAATGCCGAAAAGAGCAGAAATTGCCGCACTAATTGGCGCTGATGCTGCTTTCCCAATGGCCGAATTGAAAGCGCGATCTACAAATGCAGCAACGATCGCAATTCAGGATTCTTGGACTCAGTTGCAACAGCGTGAAATTCTCGATCGCCCTCTCGCACCGCCCAAATCGCCAACCGGAATTGACCTAGAATTAACCAAGGCAATTATATCTCTGCGCCTGAGCCACGATGCAGCCAGTTTGGCCGAATTGCGTCAAGCTGCCGCTGTCACTGTAGAAGCTCACAAAGCGGGAATGGTGGCAACCCGAAATGCTCAAATTGAAGCGGGGGTGCGCGCTGCAATGGAAAGTGTCATCATCTCCAAAAACATGACCTATGCCTATCCCAGTATCGTGACTGTGCATGGAGAAGTGCTGCACAGCGAACATTATCACAATCCCCTACAAACCGGAGATTTGTTGTTAGCAGATGTCGGTGCGGAAACATCAACGGGATGGGCGGCTGATGTGACTCGCACTTGGCCGGTTTCTGGCAAGTTTTCTCCGACTCAAAGAGCGATTTATGATGTGGTTTTGGCAGCGCACGATGCTTGTATTGATAAAATTAGTCCGGGGGTGGAATATCAAGACATTCATCTGTTAGCTGCTCGGATTATGGCGGAAGGATTAGTTGATTTAGGTATTTTGCGGGGTAATGTTGAAGATTTGGTAGACATGGATGCTCATGCGCTATTTTTTGTGCACGGTATCGGACATTTAATCGGTTTGGATGTTCACGATATGGAAGATTTAGGCGATTTGGCTGGCTATGAAGAAGGAAGAACCAGAAGCAGTCGGTTTGGGTTGGGGTTTTTGCGGTTGAATCGAGTTTTGCGTCCGGGAATGCTAGTATCGATCGAACCGGGATTTTATCAAGTTCCGGCAATCTTAAATCACCCAGAAAATCGCGCTAAATATGAAGATTTTGTGAACTGGGAGGAGTTGGAAAAATTTGCCGATGTGCGCGGAATACGCATAGAAGATGATATACTTGTCCTCGATGAGGGTAGAGAAGTATTGACAGGGAAATTGCCCACAACAGCTCCAGAGATTGAGGAGTTAGTTGCGGTAAATACGTAAGTTGAGCCGAGTTAGATCGCACATACGCAGTTCCATCAGGTGTGAAAAAAGATAAAGATGAATAAAGGTTGGCAAATAAGTCTTTCGATATTAGCTAAAAAAGTGGTCTCGCAAGTCAGAAAATTCGCTGCACTAATACTTCCACGCATTGTTCGTAAACCTAGATCCTCGCGGCCTCCGATGCAAGCTGCATCTTTGCCCAGCAACGAAGAAGACAGGCTAGAAGCACTGCACCGCTACAACATTCTCGACACAGAAGCCGAAGCAGCTTTTGACGATCTAACAGCTTTAGCATCTTATATTTGCGGCACTCCGATTGCTTTAGTTAGCTTAATAGATTCTAACAGACAGTGGTTTAAATCCAAAGTTGGTCTGGAAGCGCCAGAAACTCCGAGAGAGTTAGCTTTTTGCGCCCACGCTATTTTAAATCCCAACGAATTGCTAGTTGTACCCAATGCTCTAGATGACGATCGCTTTGTCGGCAATCCGCTAGTAACTTCCGATCCAAATATTCGGTTTTATGCTGGAGCCCCGCTAGTAACTCCTGATGGTTATCCGATCGGCACTTTGTGCGCGATAGATACAGTTCCTCGTAATCTCACCCCAGAACAGCTAGAAGCGCTGCGGACTTTAGGACGGCAAATTATTCACCAGATGGAGTTGCGAATAAATCTGACTAAATTAAAGCGCGCACAGATCAAGAACAAACAAGTAGAAGAAAAACTCCGTTCTACAGACGAGCAAATTGTCAATTTTTTAGAAGGAATGAGCGATGCTTTTTTTGCTTTCGACACCCATTGGCGATTTACTTACGTCAATTACAAAGGCTCGCAATTTTTGAAGCGCTCGCAGGAAGAACTTTATGGTAAAAATTTTTGGGAAGAGTTTCCAGAATTCGTGAATTCGGATTTTTATAAAGAGTATCATGAAGCTGTCGCCAAACAAATTGGGGTGGCTTTTGAAAAATATTATCGTCCCTTAAAAGTGTGGCTGGAAGTCCGAGTTTTTCCTTCTCACGACGGCATTTCTGTGTTTTTTCATGACATAACTAAGCGCAGGCAGATGGAGTCTGCACTCATGAAAGAACAGAAAAAAACAGAAAGTTTACTGCTAAATATTTTGCCAGAACCGATTGTCACTCGGTTGAAGCACGAACCGGGGGTAATTGCAGACAAGTTTGAAAAAGCAACAATTCTTTTTGCTGACCTGGTGAATTTCACCCAAATTTCTACTACCATGTCTGCCACTAAATTAGTGTACTTGCTGAATGAAATTTTCTCAGCTTTTGACGGACTGAGTGAGAAGCACGGCTTAGAAAAAATTAAGACGATCGGGGATGCTTACATGGTAGCAGCAGGTATTCCCATTGAACGTCCAGACCACGCAGAGGCGATCGCCGAAATGGCGCTGGATATGCTAGTAGCAATTGAGAAATTAAATGTGAAGCTAGACGCGAAATTTGACCTCCGCATCGGGATTAATAGCGGCCCGGTGGTAGCGGGGGTAATCGGCACTAAAAAATTCATTTACGATTTGTGGGGAAATGCGGTAAATACAGCCAGCCGCATGGAATCTCACGGCATAACAGGCCGCATTCAAGTCAGCCACTATACTTATGACTTACTGCAGGATAAATATGAATTTGAAGATCGTGGCGAGATCGAGATTAAAGGTAAAGGGCAAATGCAAACTTATTTGCTGACGGGTAGAAAAACAGTAAGCGATCTCAAAATTCTAGAGTAAATAAAGCTAAGAGTTGAAAGTACCTGATTGTTGAGGAAACTCTGCAGGCTGCGATCGATCGCCTCTTCGGGGCGATCGCCCGCTCGGCAGAACGGCTGCAGCAGAGCAGCCAAATAAGATTATGCTATAGACAGAGATATCGCAGCAATCCTAGGCGCGGTACTCGACGTTATAAAAATACTAAGTTGAAGTCGTCGGAGCCTTTAATAATGGTTCAATTTCATATTCAAACCGATAGCGATATTCCAGCATCCACCCAACTATTCAATCAAATCAGGTTTGCGATCGCCTCGCGACAATTTCCGCCCGGACACCGCTTGCCCAGCACCAGACAGCTAGCCATGCAGACGGGTTTGCACCGCAACACCATCAGCAAAGTATACCGCCAGCTCGAAAATACCGGACTCGTAGAAGCCCAAGCAGGATCGGGCATTTACGTCCGCGCTCAAGGCAACGAAGTTGTAGGCAACAAACTCAAATCTCCGATCCTCGAAGAATATCCCCTGGCTAACAAAATAGTACAAGGAAGTATCGATCAACTGCTGGAACAGGGCTGTACGCTCAACCAAGCGAGGGAATTATTTTTGACCGAAATTGACTGGCGGCTCAGGTGCAGCGCCCGCGTGGTCGTCACAGCCCCCACAGAAGACATCGGCGTGGGTGAACTGATGGCGAAAGAACTCGAACAAGCTCTCCGTATTCCCATACAGTTAGTGCCGATGGAACAGCTAGGTACTTTTTTGGATCAAATCTCTTCGGGAACTGTGATCACGAGTCGATATTTTATCGGAGAAGCAGAATCGATTTCGGCACCGCGTTCAGTGCGAGTTATTCCCGTAGACATCTATGACTACAGCCAGGAAATCCAGCTAGTCGGGGGTTTGCCGAAAGACAGTTATTTGGGTCTCGTTAGCCTGAGTCCGGGAATGCTACGATCGACCGAAGTCATCATCCACAGCATCCGGGGAGAGGATTTGCTGGTGATGACGGCCTTGGTTTCAGACGAGTACAAGATTAACTCGATCGTGCGATCGGCCAGAACAATTTTTTGCGACCAACCGAGTTTTGCTACAGTTAAAGCTGCCATCAATGCGGCTAGAGAAGATATTATTCGTCCCCCGCAACTGATCTGCTCCGAAAATTACATCGGATCTAAGTCGATTAATTTGCTCAAGCGCGAGTTGGGCTTGGGATGATACCATTTTCGATTTTCGATTTTCGATTTTCGATTAAAAAATTGGGAATGACTGCATAATGGTTGGGATATTCTTTAGAGTTGCATCCTTTTGGGAACTGGTATAATTCCCAATTCCTAATGGGCGTAAGCTGCCCACGGCGCACCCTAAATAATTAGGTTATTCGTCCAGGACTGAACTTGTAACTTTCAACTTCCAGTACCCGATACCGGATACCCAATTCCCAACTACCAATTACCAATTACCAATTACCAATTATCCATGACAATTGAAATCCAACCTTCAATTAATGTTAAAACGGCGATCGAAAGCCGGCGGGCCGCGCGCAGCTTCCAACCCGATCCGATTCCCCCAGCAATCTTGGCAGAGATTTTGCGATTGGGAGTGCGATCGCCCTCTGGTTACAACTTGCAGCCTTGGCGGTTTATCGTACTTCAAAACGCAGCCAGCAAAGAAAAATTAAAAACTTGCGCCTTCGATCAGCGCCAAGTGGTAGAAGCCCCAGTAGTATTAATCTGTTGTGGCGATCGGCGCGCCGGCAGCCCCGAAAACACCGAAGCCGTCATCGAATTGGGCAAAACCACAGGCGCAATGAATGACAATTTAGCAGGTTATATGCGACAAGCAATCCCGCAATTGTTCGAGAACCGTCCCTGCTTCGACTCCCTAGAAGCTTGGACAAACAGACATACAATGCTTGCAGTAGCCCACTTAATGATTGTGGCTAAAAGTTTTGGGGTAGACAGTTGTCCGATGGAAGGTTTTGTCAGCGCTAAGGTGAAAGAAGCCTTTCAAATCCCCGAAGAAGTAGATGTTTGCTGTTTGCTGCCGCTTGGTTATGCAGCCGCACCTTTCAAACAATATGGCGGGCGTTTTGACGTGACTCAAGTTTATTACAGCGAAAGTTATGGACAGGCTTTGCAAGCTGAGATTTGAGAGTTAAGATTTTGTGGCAACTTGAATTTTCCGAGTTAAGATTTGGAATGAATCGATGCCCAAGTTCAACCTAATCAAAAAACCCGACTGTTCTGCAATCTAAAATCTAAAATTCAAAATCTAAAATCGAAACTTGTGAGATAAGACAGAGGAGAAAATATGACAGCAGCAACGATCCAAAGCAACGCCCAACTTCTAGAAGTAAAATTGCAGCAACACTTGCAAGCAGCCGGATTTAAAAACTTACCGCTTTATATTAGTTGCGATTTTCGAGATGAATCTTTAACGGTTGTGGGAGAACACCCGCGCAGTTTAGTTCTCAAAGCCAAACCGACTTTTGCGGTGCTAGAAGCAGCAATTCTCGAAATAAAACCAGAATCTATTCAACAGATTGGACTTTGCCTAAAAATTACCGGGCAAAAACAGCCTTATGCTTTCCATTCTTTTACCATGCACAACCCTGTTTTGTCAAAACCAAAAACAGTGCTGTTGTTCAAAAAAACCGAGAATCCCCCTGCTGAAGAAACGGGGATAGTCTTAACAGAAAATGTGGTACAGACGGCGGATGTAGAGGAGGAGATACCGTTAGAAACAGATGAGAAAGATGCGTGGGATGAAGAATATTTCCCCAATTTTTCTGAGAGTTCCAGCAATTCCGATCCGATCGCCTTCAGCGTGCAAGCAATCCCGGCAGATATTGCAGACAATCCCTTCAATCCGCTGGATATGGAAGCGGTAACAGTTGCCCAAAAACCCAAGCAGTCACCGTTTGCGATGCTGGCTGCAGTAGGAATCATCAGTGTCGCGGCGCTAGTTTTGGCAGGCGGTTATTATATGCTGAGCCGCCCCTGCGTCATCGGAGAATGTAGTGCTTTAGCTAAGGCCAAACAGTTGAGCGAGAATTCGACGAAGACGCTGAAAACCTCAAAAGTTGCCAACAGCCCCCAAGAAGCGCAGAAACAGTTAAAACAGGCGATCGCCCTTTTGGAACCGATTCCCTCCTGGTCAATTCATCGCGGTGAAGCTCAAAGCGCCTTGGAAAGCTATCGTTCGCAAAATCAGAATTTAAACTCTGCGATCGATGCAGCGCGGCTCGCACAGTCAGCAGCCCAGAAAACCCAAAATCCGCCTTATTCTGCCGAGAAGGGGCAGGAAGCGCAAGCTCTGTGGCAAAGTGCGATCGCCGAACTCGGAGAAATCCCCGCAGACAGTCCAGTTTATCCGTTTGCTCAGAAAAAAAAGCAGGAGTACCGGAAGAATGTAGCAACTGGAAATCGGCAGTTAAGCACAGAGAAAACAGCGGAAAAAACGCTGCTCGCCGCCAAAAATACAGCCCAAATAGCAGAAGCTCGCGAAGCCGTAGCTCAGACAGCCGAGACTTGGGATCAAGTGCAATCAGGTTGGGAAGAAGCCCTCGTAATCCTATCAGAAATTCCCACGAACACGACATCTTACCAACAAGCTAAACTGTTAGTTCCCAAATACGAAACCAAACTTTCCGAAGCTCGCGAGCGCAAAAATGTCGAAGGAATTTCGGAAAATGCCTATACTCAAGCTGTGACTTTAGCAGCGGAAGCTCAAATTTTTGAGGGCAAAAACGCCTGGTTTAAAGCATCAGAATCCTGGCGAAGAGCTTTGAGTTACGCGGAGCAAGTGCCGGCGGCAACTGCCTATTCTCAGAAAGCCCAACCGCTGATCGCTTCCTACACAACTTCATTGCAGCAAGCAGAAGTAAAGTTGCAGGAAGAAAGGAACATGCAAAAAGCCCGTACTGATTTAGATAGAACTTGCAAAGGCAACCCCAAGATTTGCGACTATACTGTTAGCAAAGATTTGATTGCGGTGCAGATGACTCCAGGTTACGTGCAGAAACTCCAACAAACTTTCATTCAAGCAAACAACAACAATGCTGTGAAGACTCGCCAAGCTGTAGAAAACCACGTTCAAACGTTGCAAAAAGCTTTGGAGGCGATCGCCGAAAACGCCAAAATCCCGATGCAGGTGTACGATGGCGAAGGCAAGCGGATTGGGAGCCACGAACCGAAGTAGCCGGGATTTGAACATATTGTAGGGTTGGTTGACCGCGGCAATTCAATTAAGCCACCAATAGGTAAATATTTAACCGCGGCTAACCCAACAAATAGATTTTGGCAAGGGTATTGAGTTACTCCGCAATCAATCCAGCTTGAAAAACTTGTTGTGCCGTCAAATTCAACTCTGGAAAAGTTGACGACTCAATTTTATCATTTCCCCGAAACAAACTCACCTCATACTCGCCATCAACCAACTGATAAACCGATATCGTTGGTTGCTTGGGATTCCCGATAAACCTGCGGCCGCCCAAACCGAGATAATCCACAATCCAGTATTCAGGAATCCCGATTAGTTCGTATTCGCCTACTTTTTTGATGTAGTCATTTTGCCAGTTGGTACTAACTACTTCAATAACCAGCGGAATTGATGCTCCTTGAGTCACAGTAGAGAATTTTTGCCATAAAGGTTCTGATGCTAAGTTGGGGCGATTTAAGATCGGAATATCGGGCGAATAGGCTGATTCGTTTTCCGGCGGCTTAACTAATGCTTGTTTGGGGATGAAGTACGGCAGGTTTAGCCTGACAAATTCAAGAGTTAATTTCGAGGCTAAGAAACCGATAACTTCTTCATGTTTTCCCGGTGGCTGGGCTATTTCAATAATCCCTCCCTTGTGCAGTTCGTAACGTCGGTTTTCGGGTTTCCATTCCGCAAATTCTTCAAAAGTTACTGGTTGATTTGGAGTTTTAATCATGGTAAATTATCCCGATATCTTGTCCTATAAATCAATCATAATTATTGTAGGGGCGGGTTCACCGACAATCTTTAATGTCAGTCCTAGATTCCCTAAACCCGCCCCGACTAGATATTTATGTACAGATTATATGAGTTGTCAGTTATCAGTCATTTGGGCGGGGCGGGTTTATGAGATTTATCATTTTTATCGGAGATGTTGGTGAACCCGCCCCTACGATAATTCGGGTTAATTTATATTCTATCTGGTGTTCCCAATGCCCAATGCCCAATTCCCAATTACCATTTGATCAATTGTGCATCTTGATTAAAAAACTTCCGGGACAATCCCTCAGTCAACAGCAGAGTTGCGATTACAGTTGCCAGCGCTAACACAAACATAATCAAAATCTGGTAAGATGCTGCATCGAGAGGACTGACACCGCTCAGCATTTGACCTGTCATCATTCCCGGTAAAGTTACGATTCCTACCACCGTCATTGTATTTAAAAGCGGGATTAATCCAGCTTTTATCGCATCTTTGCGGTACTGCTTTACTGCTTGCTGCGGCGTCGAACCTAAACTTAAATGGGTTTCTATTTCTAACTGGCTGCTATTAACTGTACTGACAAGTCTTTCGCCCGCGATCGCCCCGGAGTTCATGGCATTGCCCAAAATCATACCCGCTAAGGGAATCAGGTATTGCGGTTCGTACCAAGGGTCAGGTTGCAAAATTAGCAAGTTTGTATAGGCAAGAGTCAAGGCCGTACTTATCAAAATTGAACCCCAAACTAAGGGCAGTAAGTTCTTGATTTTTTTGCTGATGCGGTTGCTGGCAACCATGCTAGCAGTTGTCAGCATGATTGCTAAAACTGCTAAAACCAGCCAAGGATTTTTCCCCTCCGGGTCAAATATAACTTCGAGCACGTACCCGACTAAGATTAGCTGGATCAGGGTGCGCCCCGCGGCGATCGCGATCGCCCCCTCCAATCCCAATTGCTGCCACGCCGAAAGCCCGATCGCGATCGCCACCATCCCCAAAGCCCAACCCAAATCAGTAAAATCTAGCAGAATTAACACCGGCCCACCCTTTCGATAATGTGATTGTTTGCCTGTCCAAATATAAGATATTTGAATAAAGGTTTCTGAGAAACAGTTTTGCTGCAAGAATTTGCTTTGATAATGCTTGAAATTTGTGGTGTCAAAAGTGAATAATGTTCCCCCCCTCGACTTAACCCGCCAATACGCGCTCCTTGGCGACGAAATAACCGCTGCGGTGCAAAAAGTGCTTGCCTCTGGCGGCTACGTAGGCGGCCCGGCCGTCAAGAGTTTTGAACGAGAGTTCGCCGACTACATCGGCGTTTCCGAGTGCGTTGGCTGCAACTCCGGCACCGATGCCTTGATTTTGGCCTTGCG
The DNA here is from genome assembly GCF_036700325.1 of Microcoleus sp. Z1_B2. Classification (NCBI taxonomy): domain Bacteria; kingdom Bacillati; phylum Cyanobacteriota; class Cyanophyceae; order Oscillatoriales; family Microcoleaceae; genus Microcoleus; species Microcoleus sp. Z1_B2. Next base: position 53,623 of record NZ_JAUBOQ010000036.1, on the reverse strand, counting down.
AGCTCTCAAAATTGGCCCTGGCGATGAAGTGATTACCACTCCTTTTACCTTTTTTGCTTCGGCTGAGACAATTAGCGCCGTCGGCGCCACTCCAGTATTTGTCGATATTGACAGCGAGACTTTTAATCTGGATGTCGAGCTCCTCGAAGCGGCAATTACCGACAAAACCAAGGCAATTATGCCCGTCCACATCTTCGGCCAACCGGTAGACATGACTCGGCTGATGGAAATTGCGACTCGGCACAATTTAGCCGTAATTGAAGATTGCGCCCAGTCTGTCGGGGCCCAGTGGCAGTCTCGAAAAGTCGGCAGCATTGGCCATGTCGGCTGCTTCAGTTTTTATCCGACCAAAAACTTAGGCGCTTGCGGTGACGGTGGCGCGGTGACGACAAACGATCCAGCCCTCGCAGCTTCGATGCGAGTGCTCAAAGAACACGGACAGTCTTCTAGGTATTTCTACGAAGAAATCGGCTACAACAGCCGTTTAGATGCCCTGCAAGCGGTGATTCTCAGCATTAAATTGCGATATCTCGACAGTTGGAACGCGCAGCGACAGGAGAAAGCGGCACTTTACAGCGAATTTCTCTCCCGCGTGCCCGGAGTTGCCATCCCCAAAGAATTGCCCGAAGCAAAAGGAGTTTGGAATCAATACACGATCCGGCTGACAACTCCAGAAGACGCCCAAAATCCCTCTGGCAATTTTCGAGATTGGATGCGGGCTCAGTTGCAGGAAGCTGGCATCGGTTCGATGGTTTACTATCCGTTACCTTTGCACCTGCAACCTGTTTACAAATCTTTGGGTTATCAAGCAGGTCAGTTGTCAAAGGCTGAGCAAGTTTGTCGCGAAGTCTTGTCTTTGCCGATGTTCCCGGAACTGTCGAGGGATCAACAAGAGCGGACGATTTATGGGCTGAAAGATTGCTTGGCAAAGGCCGATCGCATCCGGTAGCTTTGGCGCGATGGCATCAGCGAGGGAAATGCAGGAGGAGAAAAGAATTGCAGGGTTGCAGTGGTGTGAGAATGTGCAGCGGTCAGTCGATTTTAGATTTTAGATTTTAGATTTTAGATTTACCCCACAGATAAATCTGGGATCTTGAACTAGGGTCTAAAATTTTTATCTCTCCACGACTTAAGTACGTAGCACGGTATCCGTTGTTGGGCTGGGTCAGGGAGAGCTGTTAAGTATTTTGACCGATCACTTGTACTTTTATGTACTATATTTAATGAAAAGAAACAAATTTAGGCTAGCAATCCGCCTCGAACGGGTGCATTTTCCGCTCGCCTAAAACTTGCAGTGCGATCGGTCAATGATGAAGAAGGAAGTTCGGCAACGGATTCGCTCGACGGATGTAACGGATTTCAGGAAGAGGGAAGAAGGAAGAGGGAAGAAGGAAGAAGGAAGAATAAAGAATAAAGAATGTTGGAACTTTCGACTTCTAATCCCCGATACCCGATGCCCGATGCCCGATGCCCGATGCCCGATGCCCGATGCCCGATGCCTGATGCCTGATGCCCGATGCCCGATGGCCGATGCCCAATTCTCAATTTAACCTGTAATTTTCAGAAGATAAGAGGAAAATAAACGAGTGCCTCAGTATCAATTCACTCAGGCTAGACGCTACGATCCACAAGCGATCGCTCAGTATTACCGCAAACGTCCTTGGAAAGCAATTTGGCGCGCAATTACCGTTATTTGGTCTTTTGCAGGCTTCGTTCTGGGGATGCTGTGGGACAGTTGGCAGCATGAAGTCGCAGCACACCAGCCGGAACGGGCCACCCACCTACGACAAATACTTACTCGCTTGGGCCCCACTTTCATTAAAGTCGGCCAAGCCCTTTCTACCAGACCGGATTTGATCCGCAAAGACTTTCTCGAAGAATTGATCAAACTTCAGGATCAATTGCCGCCGTTTGACTCGGTGCGCGCTTTCGAGATTATTGAAGCGGAACTCGATCGCAAAATTAGCGAAACTTACAGCGAAATCTCCCCCGAACCTGTCGCCGCAGCAAGTCTCGGTCAAGTCTACCGAGCTCGCCTCCTCACCGGGGAAGCAGTAGCAGTCAAGGTTCAGCGACCGAATTTGCTGCCCGTATTGAGCCTTGACCTTTACTTAATGCGCTGGGCCGCTGGATGGTTGGGCCCGTTGCTGCCGCTGAATCTCGGTCACGACCTTTGTTTGATCGTCGATGAATTCGGTATCAAATTGTTCGAGGAAATTGATTATATCAATGAAGGCCGCAACGCCGAGAAATTTGCGACAAATTTTGCCGACGACCCGACAGTAAAAGTTCCGAGCATTTACTGGCGCTATACTTCAAATTGCGTTCTGACTCTTGAATGGATTGACGGCATCAAGCTGACAGATATGGAAAGTGTTAAAGCCGCAGGTTTGGATACCGATAGTTTAATTGAAGTCGGAGTCCGCAGCGGTTTGCGGCAGTTGCTGGAACACGGATTTTTTCACGCTGACCCCCATCCGGGAAATCTGTTTGCCTTAGCGGACGGCCGCATGGCTTACATTGATTTTGGGATGATGGATCAGATGGAAGAAACAACTAAAGAAACTTTGGTTGATTCTGTCGTTCATTTGATCAACAAAGATTACTTACAATTAGCGAAGGATTTTGTCAAACTTGGCTTTTTGACTCCAGATACAGATATTATGCCGATCGTCCCGGCGTTGGAATCTGTACTGGGTGATATCGTCGGCGAAAAGGTGTCAGATTTTAACTTCAAGACGATTACAGACCAGTTTTCGGAGTTGATGTACGATTATCCTTTCCGGGTGCCGGCGAAATTTGCCTTAATTATTCGCTCTCTGGTGACAGAAGAAGGTTTGGCCCTGACGCTGAATCCGAATTTCAAGATAGTCGAGGTGGCGTATCCTTATGTAGCGCGACGTTTGTTGAACGGAGAATCTCCGGCTCTGCGGCGGCGTCTGATTGAGGTATTATTCAAAGATGGCAAATTCCAGTGGAACAGGTTAGAGGACATGATCGCGATCGCCCGATCGGATCGCAGTTTCGACTTGCTCCCCACCGCCCAACTAGGCTTGCAATTTTTGCTGTCCGAGGAAGGCTCGTTTTTGAGACGCCAGCTAATGTTAGCTTTGATTGAGGACGATCGAATCCACACCGAAGAAGTTCGCAGCCTGTGGAACTTAGTCAAGGAAGATTTGCAGCCCAGTCGCCTGTTCAACGTTGCTCTAGGCGCTTTGACGGAGTTTTCCACAGCAGGGGCAGCCGCGCTAACTCGATTTTAATTAGAAGGAAGTTCGGCAACGGATTCGCTCGACGGATGTAACGGATGTCAGGAAGAAGGAAGAGGGAAGAAGGAAGAGGGAAGAAGGAAGAAAAATAATTCTACTCTTGCCAATTCCCAATTCCCAATTCCCAATTCCCAATTCCCAATTCCCAATTCCCCATTCCCAATTTCCAATTACCCAAATTAAGGAATTATTCGTGTATTATTTTCCAGAACCTCCCTATTTTTTAATGTCGGCTGGATTACTAGCAGGTATGGCTTCCGGCGTAGCATTTGAAGCAACTCTCAAACAATCCGTACAACAATGGTCTAAAAATCGTTCTACTCGCACCTTGGCTAACCTGCCAAGGCTGCAATTGGTCATACCTTTTCTGGGAATGGCGGGCGGTATTTGTGTATTTTTAGCTTCGGGGATGGAGATTTTTGGCTTCCCCAAACTACTTTGTTATGCCCTAGCTTTGCCACTGACGGTACTCACTGGCTGGCTAGTTTGGACTCAGCTAGGTAAGCTTTTGATCGAGTTAGAACGCGGAGGTTCCCAAGCGCTGGATTTAGATTCTTTTGAACAATGAAAGTTAACTATCAACCTCTTTTTATCAGAAGGAAGGGGGTTGATAGTTATCTAGGATTATCCTATTTGATGCTTTTTGAACCGCAGAGAACGCAGAGAACGCAGAGGAAGACAAAGAAGAAGATGACAAGTTAGGCAATAATTTGTGTAAAATTTTTAAAATCTAAAATCTAAAATCTAAAATCGAATGAGTATTTTAATTGTTACAGGTGCGGCGGGATTTATTGGCTCTAACTTAGTAGAAACTCTTTTAAATCGAGGGGAGACGGTAATTGGTGTTGATGAGTTCAACGATTATTACGATCCGGATCTCAAGCGCAAGAATATTGCTCGCTTTGAAAAGTATCCGGGTTTTGAATTGGTGGAAGGCGATATTTTGTCTCTAAATTGGCGTGGTCTTTTATCTGATGCTAAGGTGATATTTCATCAGGCGGCGCAAGCAGGAGTTCGTGCTAGCTGGGGCGACGGTTTTCGCAGCTATACGGAACGCAATATTAACAGCACTCAAGTATTGTTAGAAGCGGCAAAAGATGCGCCAAGATTGCAAAAGTTTGTCTATGCTTCTTCTTCTTCAATTTACGGCAATGCTGAATCTTTTCCCACGAATGAAAACGCTTGTCCGCAGCCGGTTTCTCCCTACGGAATTACGAAGTTAGCCGGTGAACGTTTGTGTGGGCTTTATTACAAAAATTTTGGTCTTCCGACTACTTCCCTGCGCTATTTTACTGTTTACGGGCCGAGACAGCGCCCCGATATGGCTTTTCACAAGTTTTTTAAGTCGATTTTGTTTGATGAGGCGATTTCTATTTTCGGCGACGGATTGCAAACGCGGGATTTTACGTTTATCAGCGATTGCGTTGCGGCGAATTTAGCGGCGGCTGAGGTTCCTGAAGCTGCGGGGGAAGTTTTTAATATTGGTGGGGGAAGTCGGGTGGTTTTGAAGGAAGTTATTGATACAATACAAAGGATTGTCGATCGACCTATTCGCATAGATTTTACCGAAGCTGCGAGGGGAGACGCGCGGCACACTAGCGCAGATGTGTCTAAAGCCAAGAAAATCTTAGGTTATCAGCCGCAGGTTTCTCTAGAAGAAGGATTGAGGCGCGAATGGGAGTGGATTCAGTCTTTGTACAGTTAGATACTATTTATCCCCAAAATTCCGCAACTTAAATTGAACATTATTAAGTTTTCTCATTCCCCAACTTTTGAGATTTCTCCCCAAGCGAACCAACACATTTGGAGGCACGAGTTTTGGCTGTGTTTCCGACGAATTCAAATAGCGGTAATGCAGAAATACATCTCGGTAAGGAATCTCCACATCTTCACCAGCACACAAGCGAGTAAACTTTGCAGCCGAAATACTCATGTAATGCAAATAAGTAAGCCGCCGTCCTTTATCATATAAAACATCATCTATCACATCAAATTGAGAAGACCAATGATTTCCCGTTACCTGTTCGGGTTCAGCATATGCAAAGTTGTAAAAAGATATTTTGCTGCGGGCGACTAAATAGTTAAGTAAAGATTGGTCAGCCCCCCGCAAAGACATAATTTCCGCCTCTCCTGATGTTAATTTTTCTAAAAATTGAGAGCAATTATTTCGATTTAAAACCCCCGCTTTTGACGCAAACCAACCCGCACAAAAAGTATGAGATTGCAGTCCGTCAATATTTAAAATTTGAGGTAATTTGGGGGAGGACAAATCAAATATATAATTGAGGTCGGATTTGTATTGAAAATCGTTTGCTACCCAATCAAAATCATCAAGTTTTTGATAAATATAATCTAGAGAACCCATTAACAGAGTGTCTGCATCAAAATAGATAAATTTATCAAAAGGGCCGTCGAAACAACATAATTTTCGGTGCATTTCCAAACATTGAACTGGTTCCCAACCTTGAGATTTCCATACTTTTTGAGCTTTTGCATGAGTTTTCCAAACTTGAGTCGCAAAGTCTTCCCATAAAATGATGGAATCGGTATTTTCAAACAGGGTGACATGAGGACGAGTTGCAATTTCTACTTGCACTTTTTTCATTCTGTCATCATAGGGAATGATGCAAACAGGAATATTTTTTGCCCCGTTGACTTCGAGACTGTTCAATAAAGCGACTAAGTGGTCGAAAACAACATCGTTTGCCAGAATATAAATGCCATCAGTCATCGGATTTTAGATTTTAGATTTTAGATTTTAGATTGAAGAATTATACTCATTCAAACCTTGTTTGGCATCAAAAACACCACCAAATTTAGGAATTGTGGAACAAGCATCTTGCCTGTTATTCAAACCTTGTTTGGCATCAAAAACACCACCAAATTTAGGAATTGTGGAACAGGCATCTTGCCTGTTCTTCCAAGCTTGTTTGGTGTCAAAAACACCACCAAATTTAGGAATTGTGGAACAGGCATCTTGCCTGTTCTTCCAAGCTTGTTTGGTGTCAAAAACACCACCAAATTTAGGAATTGTGGAACAGGCATCTTGCCTGTTCTTCCAAGCTTGTTGATAATGATACAACATATGAGTTTATCCTCACCTACTGAAAGCCAGAAATATTTTTTGCACTAAATTTGGTTTTTCCTCATTGAGATAACGATAATGTTTCCAAAGTTGCCAATAAGGACTACCCGATTTAATCGGTATTCCAGCCCAGTGAATATATTTTAACCTTTTGCCTTTGTCATAAAGAACATAATCTATTTCTTGAAAATGTTTAGAACCAGCCCAGCTTCCAGGTTCGGTTGCTGAATCTTTAACCAGGTTGCAGCGTTTGGGAATCAGTTTAAGAATGATATAATTTAGTATAGGTTGATCGGTGACATTTTGAGTAAAGTCAAAATATTCTCGATGCTGCGAACATTCTTGCAAAATTTCATACATTTGCGATTCTGTAATCGTTCCTTTTCTCGAAGCCCAAAAGCCGCTGTTGAATACATCTTGAAGCTGTGAGTCTGTAAAGATATTTTGTTCTTTTACAGCGGGTGAAAATACATTTCGCAGTTTTTCGCTGAGGTGGTGATAGTCGCAGCAAAAAAAGTCTACTTCTGATAGTTTGTTTAAGTTGGCTGCGATATCTTCAAAGACGATGATATCGGTATCGATGTACAGAAATTCGTCAAGGGGGCCAAACCAGGCGGCGAGTTTTCGCATTTTGTTGGGGAGGGCTAAAAAGTTGCGATCGAACATTTGGCCAATTTCTCTGGTAAACTGTTCCACAAACTCCAGATTTGGGAACAATTGCACACCGTGGAGACTGCTGAGTGCGGCTGCGACTTGCTGATAATTGTCGTCGAAGGGAATCAGAAAAACAGGTACTTGACAATTGTACAGACGTATGCTGTTTAGAAGGGCGATCGCACTTTCGATCACCTTATCATTCGCAACAATATAAATACCGCGATTCATACATTTATCCTCAACCTTCTCAATACCCTGGTTAACAAATTCGCCCCAGAAACCTCAGTATAAGACTTGGGCGCTTGGGCAAAAATCGGACGCTTTGACGGTTCGCGGAGATAGCGGTAATGCAGGAACAAATCGCGATAGGGAAACTCAATATTTTCCCCCGCACAAACTCTCCGAATTAAATCCGGCGGCACACCAATATAATGAATGTAAGTAAGTCGGTTTCCCTTGTCGTACAAAATCTGATCTTGCTCTTCAAAATGTTTAGAAGTGACACTGCACCCAGTTTTTTCGCCATCCGGGAGGCTATAAGCAAAATTATAGCTATTCATCCCCGTTTTCATCACCATATAATTGAGCAACGGCTGTTCTCCCGCACCTTTATAGAGAATTTCCGCCTCGCCCGATTGCAGTTGAGCTAACAGCCATTCCCTAGTATCTTGCTCAAACAATCCTTGCTTGCTGGCGTAAAATCCCGAACAAAATATTTCCGAGTCTATCCGATTTTGCTCAAAAACTTCGAGCAGTTTCGGCGACTTAATATTGTATACTTTAGTTGGAGCTCGAAATTGAAAATCATAAACCACAAAATCCGATTCCTCTAACTTCTGAAAAACCGCATCAAGGGAATTCATCACCAAAGTATCCGCATCCATATAGATAAAATTTTCAAACGGGCCGTCGAAAGCGCAAAAGCGCCGATGTGCGCCGTAAAGCCGGAATTTTTTGCGATTCAAACGCTCTGGTGCGGCTGCTTGCATGAATTTATCCCATCGCTGGATTGATGCGCTATCTTCATAAATAAAGACGTTGGGACGGTTGACAATTTCTGCTTTGATTTGCTCTATTTGGTCGTCGAAAGGATAAATACAGACGGGAATAGTTGAGCCTAAGATAACTTCAATACTGTTGAGCAAGGCAATTAGTTGGTCGTAAACTGTATCGTTGGCTAGCGTGCAAATTCCATTCATATATAGTTGCTCAATTATATCGTGTCCGCTCGATTAATCACGATTTAAAGCTTTCAAATAAAAGTCTATCGGCATCGGGCAAAAATGACAAGACATAAAAATCATCGCCGGATACTACAAACCGAAAACGAGAGACTACGCTAAAACACAAGCCACGCGAAAACCAACGTCTATAGCCCGGAAGCTAGCCGAATATCTAAGACGAGTGGCACTGCGGCAATATACCGCAGAATATTCCCAGGAACCGCCACGCTGCATACGTTTATCATTTGCGCCAGTTTCCCAAGAACTTCCGTCAGTTGGTGCACCGTTATAGTTTTCGTGCCAGGTATCGCTGCACCACTCCCAAACATTGCCGTGCATATCGTACAGTCCAAAGGCATTGGGGGTAAAACTCCCGACATCCGTTGTTTCTCGGCTGCGATGATAAGAGTCTGTGGGGGGAGCGTTTGCGTAGGCAGGGTATTTGTCATGGTTGACTAATTCTATGGTAATGGTTTCCCCAAAATGAAATGGCCCTGTTGTACCCCCACGACAGGCGTATTCCCATTCTGCTTCACTCAGGAGGCGATATTTTTTCCCGGTTTTTTCTGAGAGTTTGTCGCAGAATTTGACGGCATCTTGCCACGACACACCTATTACAGGACGTTTTTCACCTTTGACAACCGATGGATTTTTTTCCATCACTGCTCGCCACTGTGCTTCGGTGATGGGATACTTACCAGCAAAAAAAGCGGGTACTTTTACTTGATGCTGCGGACTTTCCCTCTCTTTTCTACCTTCTTCTGTTTCTGGCGAACCCATCATAAATACCCCGTCGGGAATCGATACCATTTCGAGCACAACTGAGTTCCCTAAGTCTTCAGGGAAGAAGCGAGCAAAGAACTGACTACGGCTGTTTTCCTTTCCTGTAGCATCGACTGCGATAACATCAAATTCAAAAGAGCTACGTAAATGTTGTTGAATCTTCTCCTCATCTCTATTTCTCAGCAGCGAATAGGCGGCAAACTTCACCGCCATTGATCCATCTTGCAGTGCCCCAATTATTAAATCTAAACCTGCATCTCCATATTTGAGCGCTTCAGATAGTGCAGCAATTTTTACCTCAAGAATCGGTGAAGCCAAACGACTCTTAACGCCGGGAATCCCACCTAAAACAGCAGCACCTATGGGGGGAGGATTTTGACCGCCGAGTACGGCATCGTATTCTCTGGGTTGATTTTGGTTTTCTGTCATGGCGCTATTTCCTAAGATGCAAAGTTAGACAGCCAATTGAGCAAGTTTAATTCGTGGAGAATGATTTGTCTGGCTTCAGCAATTTTTTCCCTCGCTTCATGCCAATAATCCGGCGTAGCTACAACCTCTTTAATAAATTCTACTCCTTTCTCATCCAAACTCGGCAGCCGCAGAAAACTCCCCGCCGGCAACAACTTATCGGCCGCCGAACCGCCGTAATAAATTGGCAAACACCAAGCTAACAAAGCATCCCAAAGCTTCTCGCTGACATACCAATCGTTTTCGGCATAATTTTCAATAGCTAAGTTGTAATAGTATGGTGCGACGGCGTGCCATTTATTGTTCATAGTGCCGTTTCCGCGCGCCCAAGTTGGCAAGTTTCGCCCGTAAAGGTCAAAGTCTAATTCTTGTGCTTGCAGCAATTTGATAAAGTCTAATCTGTGGCGGTGATTGGCGGTGCGGCTAACACCTGAAGTAATCCAAGAACAGGATTTAGTTTTCGGCGGCGCCGGCATTTCATCTAGTTCTCGAAACGAGTTAGAGTGATACCAAATCGCGGGCATATAATCGGGTTTTGGTGCGAAATCGTCTGGCCCGGAAACGTAACCGCAATAAAGTTTGGCTTGTTCGTAGTTGGCTTTGGTAATTTCAATAACTTCTGGTAATGGTGGCTCGCGGATTAGGTAAATTATGCGTTCCTTGGGGACACCGCGCAATTTTTCTCGAATGTCGTTTTCGGGATTTTTGGGGCTTGGACGGCGGATTTTGTCGAGCCAGGATTGCTGTTTTGGCGATCGGGGAAAGTCGAATTGATACATGAGTAAAAAGTCTGGTTCTGGGTGGTGGGCGAGCATTTGAATATTTCCCCATTTGCCGAAGTTGTGGGGGGTTTGTTGCCACAGCCAGTCGCTTTGACTCATCCCTGGGTAGGTGGTGATTGTGCCGATAATTTTTGGGTTCATAATTAGTAGTATGTAGGGTGCGTCAGCTTGGGTGATTTTCGCAATAATTGATAATTTAAAAGCTGACGCACCGCACAGTTAATGGTGCGTCAGTTTTGATAATTTTATCAATTGTCTGTCGCCTGCGGACTGACGCACCCTACCAATGACTCATCCACATAACCCATAATTTTCTGTATCCTATTTTCCCAGGAAAATTGCTTGACAAAATTCAATGTTTCTGCATAACCTTCGCTTTTCCTCGGATATTTTGTTAAACAATCTCGAATGCTTTGCGCGAAATGGTGCGGGTTATCCGGTTCGCACCAAGTTGCTGCTATATTTCCCGATTTAAATTCCATTAAAGACGCAATCTCCGTCGCTACAATCGGGGTTCCCGATGCCATGTAATCAAAGAATTTTAAAGGAGATGTGAATGTCGCGGCTTCTGTCAAACAGTGCGGGTGAGTCAAAACATCGGCTGCTTGCAGCAAGCTAGCTAGTTGATTTTGAGGGAGGTAGCCGAGAAATTTAATGTTGTTAACTTGCTTGGATTTGGCTAATTGCTGGTAGGCTGTTACTTGGGATGAATCACCGCCGGCGATCGCAAATTGAACCAGCGGCAATTCCTTAGCCACATCCACCAACATATCGACACCTTTAAACGGGTAAAGTCCCCCTGCATAAACTGCTAAATGCCGTCTGTCATCTTCTAATAATTGCTGTCGCCAATTCTGGGCTGCTTCTGTTTGTCTCGCGAGAAACAAATGGTTAAAACCATTGTGCAGTGTAATTACTTTTTCCGGCGGCATTCCATTCTTAATCATGCTGTCTCGGACAGTATGGGCAACAGTTACGGAAATCTGAAACAGAGGATTGCGGATAATTTCTGATTCAAATTGCTTGTTTTCATGGTGATGCTGTTCATAGATAGCGGGAATTCCGTTTTTAATTGCTGCTTTGACAAAGTTCCAGTCGCGGGTGTGGACAATTTTAGTGGATTTAAGCAGGTGAATCGGTAAGTAGTATTTTGATACTATTGTACTGGAACTCGTCCACTTGCTGTCGCAAAGGTCGATCGGCCACGGCATCGGTAAATCTGCTACTTTTAATTTATCTTGAATATTGTAAATTTTGGCAAGTTTGTCATCGGGTTTCCTGGGTTGAAAAGGAAAAAGCCAATCAACTGGATTCAAAGCACTCCAGCCTTTGCGGAGATATACCAAAACTGCTGGTAAACCGAGATTTGCTGCGGCATTGGCAGAGTGTGCAACTTGAACTAAGCTTGCTACATTGGGTTGCGGCAAGATATTTCTGGTAAAAAATACATAATATTTAGACATGGTAATTGGTAGTTAGTAAATGGTAATATCATGTCCGATCGATTGACCGCGATTAAAGGCCGGGGCGGGTTTACAGATTTTCCCGTTTTTATTCAATATCTTGGTGAACCCGCCCCTACAGGAATCATGGTTAATTGACCGGACATGATATAATTGGTAATTGGTAATTGGTAATTGGTAATTGTTGACTGTGCAGACTGTTGACTAATGACTACTTTTTAACTGCCTGACGCTTAATAGTATTTTCTATAAATTCTAAAGTAGTGAAAATATTAGCAGCAGAATGAAATGATTCTCTGATTAATTCGTCTCTTTCTTCGGGAGAGTCTACCATTTCATCTACTAGCAATTTGAGGTAAGCTATCATGGGAGTCAGGCGGGTGCGAATTTCGTAAGAACCTCTAATTAGAGCTTCATCGCGAGCGGTTTCTTCGGCAAATTGCACTGAATACAAGCGAGTGTAGTATCCTCCTTTTGCTAGCAATTCTTCGTGGGAACCCATTTCTACTACTTGCCCGCGATCGATCACGGCGATTTTGTTGGCTTTTTGGACTGTGGAGAGGCGGTGGGCGATGACTAAGGTGGTGCGATCGCAACTCAATTTCTCGATCGCCGCTTGTACGTACCTTTCCGAAACCGTATCCAGCGAACTCGTTGCCTCATCTAAAATTAAGATTTCCGGGTTTTGCAGCAGGGCTCTAGCAATTGAAATTCTCTGACGCTGCCCTCCCGATAAAATCACGCCCCGATCGCCAATTTGAGTATCCAACCCCTCCGGCAACAGTTGGATAAACTCGTAAGCATTAGCTCCCTTCGCCGCTTCCACAATTTCTTCCTCAGTCGCTTGAGGCCTAGCGTAAGCAATATTTTCGCGCACTGAAGCATTAAACAAAAACGTATCTTGGCTAACAATACCCATCGCTTGTCTGAGACTTTTCAGCTCAAATTCGCGCAAATCTCTACCATCGATCGAGATATGACCTTCAGTTGGATCGTAAAATCTCGGCAGTAAATCTGCCAAAGTTGATTTGCCAGAACCCGAAGTTCCTACCAAAGCTAAAGTAGTGCCGTGAGGTAGAAATAAATCAATTCCTTGCAGAACTAAATTCTTGTGATTGGGATAACTAAAAGATATTTTATTAAAATGAATTCCCGATCGCAAATGAGTGTAAGGCACAGAACCGTTCAGCATAAATGGCTTGTCCTCGCAGCTCAAAAAATCATTAACCACCTCTACACTAGCCGACGTATTAGCAAATTGACTGCGCCCGCTATTCAACTGTGAAATTAAAGGAATTAACCTAAAAAGTACCAATAAGTAGGTTAATAAAATTGTAGCAATAGACTCTATCTCATTCGCAAATATGGTGCGGCCTATAAATACAATCAGAATTATAACTATCAAATTAACAACTTCGTTAATTGGGGCGATCGCCGCATAATTTACCTGAGCCTGAAAATCCGCTTGTTCTCGCCTTTGAATTAAATACTTGATCCGCTGATACTCCCTTTCCTCGTTCCCAGTTGACTTGACGAGCCGAATCCCCGTAATGGTTTCCAGCACCCTAACCGAATAATCTTTCGACATTTCAGAAAGCAGGTGGCCAAAATGCTTGGAACGGTTAATAATATATTGATTTGCCCAAGCAACTAACGCCAGCAAAACTGTAGCTGTCACCGTCAGTTTCCACGAGATAGAAAGTAGCAGGCCCAGAAACACCAAAACCGTGATTGACGTAGTAAACATTCCGATGGCCGTACCAACTGCACTAGCAGTCCGACCAATCTCTCCGCCCAATCTATTAATTAAATCCCCGACTTTTGTTTTAGAGTAAAAATCTAAATCTACTTCTAACAACAACCGCAAACCTGCTTCTCGCAAATCAAAAGTCAGAGAGCGCGTCAGAGAAGTAGCTACTAAAGTATTGATATAACTCGCAACATTTTTTAAAAAAATTGCCAGCACAACCGCCCCGGTCATCAACATTAAACGCTGATTTCCGGGCATTCCCTCAAAGGGATACATCAAAGTTTTAATTAGAGGTGGAGCACCCCGCAGCTCGATAGTTTCCTCTAAAAAACTTAAAAGCACTGGTACAATCAGAGTAGTGCTGATACCGTTGAATAAAGCGCCAGAAAAGCCCAGCATCACAGTTAAGAGAATCCTGCCGGGATATCGTCTGGCAAATTTTAGGAGTAGCTTATTGGCAGACATGAAGCATTCCCAGCTAAACAGTACGGCATCTTAAAATATTCTTTAATAACAGCCAGCTTTTCTTCCTCCATTGAGTCGTTTTAAAATAACATTTACATACCTGCGATTATCTCTGAAAGTATCGGTTTCATTGCTTGAATACTATATTTTTTCACACATCTTTCCCTAGCTTTCATTCCTTGTAAATTAGCCGCTGTCAAATTTTGAAATATCCATTGAATTTTTTGTGAAATTTGAGCGAGAGAACTCGGATCGACTAAATAACCCGTTCCTCCTAAAATTGATGGAATATCCCCCACTCGCGTAGATAAAACAGGCTTAGCCATTGCCATACCATCTGTCAGCTTGAGCGGAAACTGAGCCACGGCTGTGAGAGTTTCTCGCTGAGGAACAACGACAACATGAGCCGCCGCTACAACCGACGGCATCGTCTCCACTGGAAACCTTGGCAGTTTAATAATCCAACGTCCCCATTGTTTCACAAGTTTATCATCATAATCATCATAAGGACTCCCGCCGACGATCGCTAATTTTAAATCGGGTTCATTTAACTGTTCGAGGGCCATCAAAACATCCTCAACACCTTTGTGAGGTCGCGGCGCACCGGGAAACATTAAGATTCTATACCCGGACAAGCCGTAACGCTGTCTGCTCAATTCAGGATTGTATTTAGCAGGGTCGAACATTGCAGTATCCTTACCATTAGGCAAATATACACCACCAAAACGCTGTTGTAAAAACTCAGTATCAACGGTGACTGCATCCGCACGGTGAATGAGACCTTCCATCCACTTGAGATAGAGGGGATGATCTGGTTCTCTCAATTGACCGTTATGTTTAAAAATATCTCGATAAAGTTGTTTGAAAGAGGGACGGTATTGCCATTCATCTCCCCCGTACCAGCTCAGTTCCCAGTCGTCTATATCTAAAATTATAGAGTGGCGAGTCGCCAGTTTTTTTAGCAGTGATAATCCAAAGCTTGTAGGTTTAGGTTTAACTGCATAAATAATATCCCCATCTATTTTTTTCCAAAGTTTTTGAGCATCCATTAAAAACCCCGGATAATTTTTCCCCGGTATCGCACATACCGGGATGTCTCTGGGAGGAGTAGCGTACAATTCCTTGCCAAACTGAAATCCAACAACTTCTACATCACATTTAAGCTCTATCAAGACTTGAGCTAATAAAAAAGCACGAATTGCACCTCCTCCTGACAAATCGCTCACTACTAATGAAACTTTCACTGAGTATTTTGTTTAAAACATTTGTTTAATTTTCCTGCTTAACCGAGCTTTTGTCAAGGCGATGGGGACTCACGCACTCCCGACCAAAGCAACCAGGTTTTTAACCACGGGAAAGGGCAGCAACGCGTCTTTTGGTAAAAAAACACAATAATGAACCCAAGACTGTTATTCAAGCCAGCAATAATTCTTCTAGGTAAATTTTCGGATATGTTGAGGCTAATTTTTTTGTGTTTGGGCAAAACTTTGTTGCTTTTGATGCAGTTTGCCAACAAACTTTAATTATTTTAAACGCCAGGGATTGTTAAGTTGATTTGGTAAAAATATTTTAGCCGTGCGATCGACTATTCTAGTAAAGAGCGATCGCGTCACGTTCTTCGCGTACTGAGGGCGGTAAGGATAAGTGCAGTGCATTACTTTAATCGGTTTGTCGATCGTATAAACATCTTTCCACTTATCCAAGTAGTTGTAAACCGGGGACAAAGTTGTCATTTTCGGTTTCACTGATTCAACAGCCGCCGCAAAAGCTCCCTGGTCTTTCAACAGTAGCACATTTTGATGCGCCACTACCATCTCGAAATATTTCTTAAAGTTTATAAACAATTCCTGAGTTTTACTGCTTTTCGTAAAACCGATAAATCCGCCATTGTATTGAACGCTATTTTCATTTAGCGGCAACCCGACAGACTGCAAAGTTGACAGAATATCCTGCTTGACTCTTAATAAATTTGCAGCTTTAGCAATCGCAGGCTGCACATCTTCTGTTATCAGCAAATCTACTTCATCAAGATAGTCAAAAACTTCATATATTGGCGATAGCAAACAAATATCGCAGTCCAGATAAATAGTTTTCTCAAAAGGAGATTGTTGATACAAAGCCAGCTTAGCTAGCCGCGACGCTAAAACAGGATTTTCGTGAGACGGTGCAGGTTTCAATATGACATTTCCAAACACCTGAAGTAAAGGATATAAAATTAGAGGGACTCTATCTATTAAAATAATAATTGGTTCGCGGTGAAACTTCCTGACTGAAGCTAGAAAATGTATGCAGTCTTGAAATGAGTACAATCCAATTAAAATGGTGATAAATCCTCTATACATCTCTTTTCTCTAGCGATAGTAAAAATTGAAATTTAATAAGGCAATTAACTGTGTTTTTAATAACCTATAGAGATATTGCCAATGCTCAAACTGCAATTTATCCCAAACTTTATCCCAAAAGGTTCTTACTTGATTTTTTTGCCAGTCCCAATGAGCAAAAGAATGCTCCATACTTTGAGCGAGTTCCTGCCACCCGTCATTACGAATATTCCACCCAACTTTAGCAGTTGCTAACCCAATGGGATTACCGTCTTTTGTTTTGACTTTTTGCACTTCAAAAAATCTTCCAATCTTTCCCCATTCTTGAATAAACTGAATTTCTTTCCCATTGTCTCTCGCAATTACGAACAAATTTTCTTGAACAAAACTTACAGGTTCCAATGGTATTTCTAGCTTTTTTGCTAATTTATCAATTGCCTCTTTTCTACCTGGCAAAGATTGATTAGGTGGATGTTCTAGAATGGGAATAAACCCTTTACAAGTAATTCCTGACATCCATTCTCTCTCCGGCACTTTTCCTATGATTCTTGTATCTGCATCCACAAAGATTGCCACTCGGAATAATTCTAAGGCTTTTTTTAGTGCAAATCGTTTATCATTATAACAATAATCTACACCTTCGCGACTTTTTTTAAAAGCGAAAACATTCGTCAAATTCTGAAAGTCATTTGGGTAGTCAGTACAAACAACTAGCATCGTCCCTAGAGAATGAGTTTCTAAGTCTGCTGCTAGTTGTTTGGCTAATTCGCAATACTTTTTCCCAAAAGCTAAGGTGCAAAAACAAAAATCTTTGTGACTGTTTAACATTATTTTAGACTCAATTTTTGCACTTTTTTTATTTGACTTTATGCTAAGTGTGACGCTTTTGATGCCACTGCCAAGCATGGGAGATAATATCCTTAATGTCGGGATATTCTGGAGACCAACCCAAGATTTCGATCGCCTTTTTGCTGCTGCCAACTAAAGCAGGCGGGTCTCCTGGACGCCGATCGCACTCAACAGCCTTAATCTCTTTTCCAGTCACTTGGCGAGCCGTTTCTATCACCTCTTTCACCGAAAACCCGCCCCCATTGCCCAAATTAAAAAAATCTGATTTGCCACCATTTAGCAAATATTCTAATCCCAAAATGTGAGCAGATGCCAAATCGTTAACGTGAATGTAATCCCGAATGCAAGTACCGTCAGGAGTATCGTAATCCGTGCCAAAAATCGCGATCGAATCTCGTTTACCCAAAGCCGCGAACAACACCAGCGGGATCAGGTGAGTTTCTGGATTGTGATCCTCTCCTAACAACCCGTTCGGGTCAGCCCCAGCCGCGTTAAAATAGCGGAAACAAACAGACTTGAAATCATACGCAGCGTCAAAATCCGACAAAATCCGTTCTACCATTAACTTAGTAGCACCGTAGGGATTGATCGGGTTTTGCGGGTGGTCTTCTGTGAGCGGGATTTTCTGCGGTACACCGTAAGTCGCGCAAGTAGAAGAAAACACAAATTTCTTCACGTCAGCAGCGATCATTGCTTCCAAAAGCGTAATAGTGCCGATGACATTGTTGCGATAATATTTAGCTGGGTCGGTAACAGATTCGCCCACGTAAGCGTAAGCCGAAAAGTGCATTACCGCATCAATCTTGTGCGTAGCAAACAAGTTATCGAGAAGAGTGCGATCGTTCGTGTCGCCAACTACCAACTCCACCTGCAAAGCCCGATCTACTAAATCTCTGTGACCGTAAACTAAATTATCCAAAATCACCACACCATAACCGGCGTTTTTCAGCGCTAATACTGCGTGAGAGCCAATATATCCAGCTCCGCCCGTCACCAAAATAGTTGGTTTGTCTGCACTCATTTTATTCTGCCTGTTTTTGTAGCTGGGATTGCTAAGAGCCTTGTTAATTTGAGACTGCCACAACTGACGCCTTCACACTCCGCGTGAGCCGGAGAATTCAAGCGAAATATATAGGCTTTGCTGTGCCCGACGGGACGATCGCACTCCTAAAAAACGCTTTTTATACTCCAGATAGATGCTGACTGTGCAAGTCTTTGTTTTCAATCGATAAACTTGAGGCGACCAATTTGGATATAATCAAATATCCGATTGATTTGATGTCGATCCTCTTCTGAAATTTTATCATCTGACAGGATAGCCGAAGTCAAAACTAAGTGTTCCCTGCGAGTTATCTTACCAGACGCTACAATCCGATCGACTTTTTGAGAAATTGTTAAGTTTGATTTGTTGTGAGATGTTCGCATTTATTCGATCGCTTTTATGCCAAAATAGTTAAAGCCGATTGTAGTTATTGACTCAAAAATGGTGCGTACTCGACCGCAAATCAATTTGCTGGCACAGCAGAAATAACGTATCCGAGTTTTACATCCCAAGTTTTACATCCCAAGTTTTACATCCCAAGATAGATATGCGGACTTAATAAATCTGCAATCAGCCTTCGGATAGCGTTCAGAGTAACTTAATTATATAATATTTTTCCGAGAGAGGCACTTTTCTATGCAGGTTTATCGGCTTCCGGTACTGTCCGACAATTACATTTTTTTACTGCACGACCCCGATCGCCACACCGCAGCAGTCGTCGATCCAGCACGATCGCAGCCAGTATTAGAGCAACTGCGATCGCTCGGAGCCGAATTAACCGCAATTTTCATTACCCACCACCACAGCGACCACGTAGGCGGCAATCAGGAACTGATCGATCGCTTTCCCCAAATTAAAGTTTATGGTGGCGCAGAAGATAGAGGCAGAATACCCGGACAGCAAGTGTTTTTACAAGCGGGCGATCGAGTTTCTTTCGCCAACAGAACCGCCGAAGTCTTCTTCCTACCCGGCCACACAAAAGCTCACATCGCCTACTATTTCCCCCCCAGCAACCCCAGCGAAACCGGCGAATTGTTTTGCGGCGACACCTTATTTGCCGGCGGCTGCGGCAGGCTCAAAGAAGGCACTCCCGCCCAAATGTTAGCCTCTCTGGCGCAACTGCGAAACTTGCCCGATAGTACGAGAGTCTGGTGCGCCCACGAATACACGCTGAACAACCTGCAATTTGCCTTGAGTGTGGATGGCGACAATCCCGATTTACAGCAGCGCTTCGCCGAAGTCAAGGAAGCGCGCAGTCGATCGCAACCTACAATACCATCATCGATCGGCATCGAAAAAAGCACAAACCCATTTTTGCGCTGGGATTTTCCCAACCTCCAATCAGCCACCAACACCTCCGATCCAGTGCAAACCTTCGCTCGATTGCGCGGCATGAAAGACCAATTTTGACCCCCTCGCATCCAGGATACCCGCCACGTGATTCATCTCGCGCAAGTCAATGCTTCAATTCTAAAATCTAAAATCTAAAATCTAAAATTGATTGACCTTAACGTTTTTGTTTCTTCAGGTAACTCTTAAACTTGGTTGTCGGTTCCCTCAACCACTGGCCAAATGCTCTGTATTTTATCTTAAATCTCGACAACCAATTAAAATTCTTGGGAATTTTTTCCACTTCGTCCTTAAACGGTGTCTGAGACAACATATCGAGCCATAATTGATTGGGGGTTGAGCTTTCCCACGGTTTCGGTCTTGACATAAAGTGCATCACTTTACTTGACATATCATCAGTCTTGTGGTTGTTCCAGATTTGGTCTAATTGCTTCCACCTTCCCGCTAAAACAGAATTTAATGCACCCTGATCGTGATCCCCCCAAAGGTTTAATCGAGCGTTTTCCATCAACTTTTCGGACAGTTGCTCTTCCTCCCAAAGCTTCATGTTGTAAACTAAAACACCCGTATTGAAATAAGGGTTTCGATCTTGAGAATTGTTCGTATTTCCCCAGACATTGGGTGCGGCTGCTATCGGCATTGTTTGAAGATCGAGGTTCCACAGTGGATCTAAACTTCCCAGAACGATCGTGTCGCTGTCGAGCCAAATCAGCCTTTCTGTTTCCTTGGTATATTTTTCAGGCTGCAATTTAACGTAAGCAAGTTTAGAACCTGACAGAGAAAGAAGTTGGTCGTAACTAGATTGCAATTCTTGCCATTCAATCTGGTATTTGCAGCAATTCTGTAACTGTTCCTTTTGCTGTGGAGCTATGCCGGTAGATACAATGGTAATTTTTACCTGCTCCTGTCCCGATTTACTAACATTCAAATCTATAGACTTAAGAAGTGCTGCCAACCCCAGAATATAGTTGCGATCGCCGGCGGTGAATATGTGCATAGGATTAAGTTTGTGAAATTAACAAAGGTAAAAGGCGCGCGGTCAAACTTGACACAAACGTCGGCACGGGAGGAAGCAGGCTGCCCTGTATTGGGTAAATACGATCGCCCGTTTACCGTTGAGACGAACAGAACCTTGCCTAAATTTACCATCTGGTTTACGCAAAGAAACCGGGTTTTTAAGTAGGTAGGCGCAAATAAAGTTTACCACAATGTAACAGAAGGTAACGCGGGCGTAACCAGAGCGATTGCTTCGTTTCACTCGCTGCAAGAGAGGGCTTATTTATTTTCCAGCTTAATCTACTTATTTATCTGTGTGCAAGTGCCATCTGTTCGCGCGAAAACCAGCAACAGCAATGGGTAATATGCAGCAACACGGAAAACTGATGAGACGGACTAACCTGGCATTTGAAACAGCCAGAAAATTCCCCGTCGCCTCTGCCGAATCCCGCAAATGGTTCAGACGTGGGACTCTACGATAAAATAAATTGTCTAGATATCGATATTATTACCGCAGAACGATCGACATCCATCTTAGGTTTGAAGTGTCACCCTGCTCAAGTCAAAAGTTCCTCTGGTTATTTCCCTATTATTGAGCGCGATTTGCTTTTCCAAAAGTAAAATGATCGTTGTTAGAAACCGATGCAAAACCCACGCAATACTGAACCCCAAGCAAAAATCGACCCCTCTGTTTCAACGGATTCTAACAAAGCGTTCTACCCAGCCGCGCCTTTGCCAACTGATGTAGGGATGGTTCTGCAATTGGCAGATGGTAGCATTCAGGGGTGCAATTGTCACGCCCAGGAGCTGTTGGGGATGACAGCAGAACAGATGCTCTTATGCACTTCAATCAACAGTCGCTGGCAGACTCTGCGTGAAGATGGCTCGGATTTTCCCGGCGAGACGCATCCGGCGATGGTGGCGCTGCAAACCGGGCAACCATGTTTAAATGTCATCATGGGCTTTTATCGGCCACAGGGAGAATTGATTTGGTTGACGCTCAATTCTCAACCTTTATTTCAGGGAGATCGATCGACTCCCTATGCGGTAGTAACAACCTTCACTCCTATCGCTCAACCTCAGCATGAACCAGTCTGTAACGCGCCCGCGGCCCAACTGTCAGACACCCTCGAAAGTATTTCCGACGGGTTCTTTGCTTTGGATCGAGACTGGCGATTTACCTACCTCAATTCGCAAGCGGCGCGGTGGCTGAATCGACCCTCGAAAGATTTGATTGGCAACAGCATTTGGGAAGAGTTTCCCGAATCAGTGGGCAGTTTGTTTGAGATCGCATCTTGCACCATTCTCAAGAACGGGCAAGATGCCCGTTTCACAAAAGATGAATTTTCTTCTTGTGGAACAGGCATCTTGCCTGTTCGGGAACAAATTACGGTGAGTTTTGAATTTTTTGATCCGCCACTCAATGCTTGGTATGCGGTACGAGCTTATCTCATCCCATCGGGACTTGCCGTTTATTTTCAAGATGTCACCGAGCAGAAAGCGGATCGGGCTGATTCAATTAAACAAGCACAAACTTCGCAGCAACAACTAACAGAAATCGAGGCGATTTATGCTAGTGCGCCGATCGGACTTTGCTTCCTCGATACCGAGTTGCGGTTTGTCCGCATCAACGATCGGCTAGCAGAAATAAACGGAGTTCCAGCCGCCGCCCACATCGGCAAAACATTGCGCGAAATCTTGCCAGAAATGGCAGATGATTTAGAGCCACTTTACCGACAAGTTATTGAAACTAAAGTTCCACTTCAACAGCTCGAACTTAGCAGGACGAACTCAGCACAGCCGGGAGTCGATCGCGATTGGCTGTTGAGTGTCTATCCACTCAGGGCCGAGGACGATCGCGTCCTGGGAGTGAATGTGACGGTGCTAGAAATTACCGATCGCAAAGCTACCAAAAAAGAAATTGAACGGCTCAACCAAGAACTAGAGCGACGAGTCAATGAACTGGAATCGATACTTGATGCTGTACCCGTTGGCATTACGATCGCCCGCGACCCACAGTGTAAAGTAATTCGCGCTAACCGATTTGCCCAGTCGATGTTGAAAGTGCCGCCGGATACCAATGTTTCTGGAACCGGAGAGCAAGCCGCAACCCTTCCCTTTAGACGATTCCGCAACGGAGAAGAAATTCCAGGAGAACAACTCCCAATGCAACTAGCTGCGGCTTCCGGCGTCCAAGTGCGAGATGTGGAAATTCAAATGGTGCGCGAGGACGGGGTAGCCTTTGATTGGTTGGTGAATGCGGTGCCGTTATTTGACGAAGAGGGCGCAGTTCGCGGCTGTGTGGCGGCGTTTATGGATATTAGCGATCGCAAACAAGCTCTTGCTGCTTTGGGTCGTTCCGAGGAACGCTATCGCACTTTGTTTGAGTCCCTAGACGAAGGTTTTTGCGTCATCGAAATGCTGTTTGACGCCAACGAAAAGCCGATCGATTACCGCTTTTTGGAAGTCAATCCTGCTTTTGTGAAACAAACCGGACTCGAACAAGCTACAGGTAAAACGGTGCGACAGCTCCTTCCAAATCACGAAAATTATTGGTTTGAGATGTACGGCAAAGTCGCGCTCACGGGGGAACCATTGCGCTTTGAACACGGCTCGGAAGCCATGAACCGCTGGTTTGAGGTTTCGGCGTTCCGCACTCCTGAGCCGGACAGCCGCAAAGTTGCCATACTTTTCAAAGACATCAGCGATCGCAAACAATCGGAGAATCTGCTGCAGCAACAGTCCGAGCAACTGCGACTGTTCGTCAAACATTCGCCTGCGGGGGTGGCGATGTTTGACTGCCAGATGCGGTATATGCTGGTGAGCGACCGCTGGCTGGCAAGTTACGGGCTCGGCACTCAAAACATTGTGGGCCGATCGCACTACGACATCTTTCCCAATTTGCCCGATCATTTCAAACAAATCCACCAGCGCTGTCTGGCGGGAGCAGTCGAAACCTGCCCTGAAGAGCAGTTTCCCCGCCCTGATGGCTCGATCGACTGGGTGCGCTGGGAAATTCACCCTTGGCGAACCAACACTAATGAGATTGGCGGCATCATGATTTTTTGCGAAATCATCACCGAACGCAAAAACGCTGAACTCGCGCTCTCTGGGGCCAACCAACAAGTCAGCAATATTATAGAAAGTATTACCGATGCCTTTATCGCGATCGATTCACAATGGCGCTTTACCTACGTTAATGCCACAGCAGAAAAACTGCTTTCTCGATCGAGAAACGACTTGCTAGGTCGATCGATCTGGGAGGTATTCCCCGCCGAGAAAGAATCCAATTCAAGGGCATATCAAGAATTTCATCGAGTTGTTTCCGAACAAGTTTCTGTCAAGTTTGAAGAGTTCTCGCCCTCGCTCCAAATGTATATAGAAGTGAGCGCCTATCCTGCGGCCGAAGGACTTACGGCTTATTGGAGCGATATTAGCGATCGCAAACGCACGGAAGAAGAACTGCGACAAAAAAATGCGATTTTGAACGTAATTAACGAGTCAGCACCCACGCCCATTTTTGTCAAAGATCGAGAAGGACGGATTATTTATGCCAATCCAGCCACGCTGGAAATAATGGGCAAATCTGCTTCTGAAGTAATTGGTGGTCGCGATATCGATTTATACCCAGTAACAGAACTTGCAGTCGCAGTCACGGAAAACGATCGGCGGATTATGGAGTCGGGACAAACAGAAGTCCTCGAAGAATCTCACGATGGCATTCGCACATTTCTGGTAATGAAAGCTCCCTACCGCAATCAGGCGGGAGAAGTCATCGGCCTGATTGGCATCTCCAGCGAAATCACAAATCGCAAACGAGCCGAAGTCGCCCGGGAAGAACAAACTAAGTTACTGCAAGTCATCATTGACAGCATTGGCGATGGTTTAATTTTGGCAAACCAACAAGGGGAGTTTGTGTTGTTTAACCAAGCCGCAGTGGGGGTATTCGGTCAGCTATCGAATGAAAAATCTTGTGAGGAATGGTCGAACACCTACGGACTATTTTTGGCAGACCAAAAAACCCTTTTCCCCGCCGCTGAACTACCTCTAGCCAGAGCAATAAAAGGTGAATATGTCAATGATGTAGAGGTATTTGTCCGTCGCCAAGATACCGAAGGTCGCTGGATCAGTATCAGCGGTTATCCGGTAGTTGATATTAGCAACGAAATCAAAGGCGGAGTGATTGTCTGTCGGGATATCACAGAACGCAAACAAGCAGAAGCAGCGCTGCAAGAAAGCGAAGAACGATTCCGCACTATGGCTAACAATGCTCCTTTTATGGTATGGGTAACAGACTCCACAGGCTATTGCACTTTCTTGAGCGAAACCTGGTATGAATTCACAGGTCAAACTGAGGAAACAGGTTTAGGATTGGGTTGGATAAACGCGCTGCATCCAGAAGACCGCGAACAGGTCAAGAACGCATTTTTTACCGCCAAGGAACGCCAGGAACGGTACA
The DNA here is from genome assembly GCF_036700325.1 of Microcoleus sp. Z1_B2. Lineage (NCBI taxonomy): Bacteria > Bacillati > Cyanobacteriota > Cyanophyceae > Oscillatoriales > Microcoleaceae > Microcoleus > Microcoleus sp. Z1_B2. Next base: position 28,661 of record NZ_JAUBOQ010000036.1, on the reverse strand, counting down.
GCGTTGAATATCGCGTCGGGCGCAAGGATGGCGGATATTCTTGGGCGATCGATGCGGCGGCTCCCAGATTTTCCGAAAGCGGACAATTTGAGGGTTATATCGGCTCTGTAATCGACATTACAGAACGCAAACAAGTGGAAACCGACCGTGATATAGTTCTCCAATTAGAACAAACTGCCCGCACGGAAGCCGAGCGAGCTAACCGCATTAAAGATGAGTTTCTGGCTGTGCTTTCTCACGAGTTGCGATCGCCCCTGAATCCGATTTTAGGCTGGTCGCAACTGCTCGTCGGCGGCAAGCTGAACGCCAGTCAAAGTGCCAAAGCTTTTGAGACTATTGAGCGCAACGCCAGACTGCAATCTCAATTAATCGAAGACTTGCTTGACGTATCTCGGATTCTGCAAGGAAAACTCAGATTGAATGTTGCTCCAATGAATCTGGCAACCATTATTCCATCTGCTGTGGAAACCGTGCAATTAGCAGCGGAAGCTAAAAAAATTCAAATCCAAACAATCTTAAATCCCGATGTCGGGCAAGTTCTCGGTGATACAAGTCGCTTGCAACAAATTGTGTGGAATTTGTTATCAAATGCTGTGAAATTCACGCCAGAAGGCGGTCGAGTAGAAGTTCGATTAGGGCAAATCGAACACCAAGCTCAAATTAAAGTTACGGACACGGGTAAAGGTATTCTTCCCGATTTCTTGCCTTATGTTTTTGACCATTTCCGACAAGAAGATGGCGCAACAACTCGCAAATTTGGCGGCTTGGGACTGGGATTGGCGATCGTTCGCCAACTGATCGAACTTCACGGCGGAACGGTGTTTGCAGAAAGCGCAGGAGAAGGTCAAGGAGCGACGTTTACGGTGAGATTACCGCTATTAAATGATGATTCTAGAAGGCAGGAGGATGAAGCCCTCAATTGGTCTGCTTGTCCCGCTCTCTCATCCTTGCCCCTAGCTGGATTGAGAATTTTGGTGGTAGATGATGAACTCGACTCGCGAGATTTTGTGGCTTTCGTGCTTGAGGAAGCGGGTGCAGAGGTGATTTCCCTGTCATCTGCTGCTGAGGCGCTAGAGTCGATCGAACAAACTGCACCGGATTTGCTCGTCAGCGACATCGGAATGCCCCAGATGGACGGATATATGTTGATCCATCGCATCCGCACTCAGCTTGCGCCTGAGTATCGGCAGTTGTTGGCGATCGCCTTAACGGCCTATGCTGGAGAAGCCAACGAGCGCCAAATTTTGCAAGCCGGATTTGACAAACACTTAGCCAAGCCGATCAATTCGACCCAGTTAGTTGCTACTGTAGCGCGATCGATCGCCCGTGAGCGCCTTGAAAATAAAGCCTGAGCGATCGGTAAGACATGGCACTGTAGTTGATTTAGCTCATTACAGCACCCGCGTTTTGCGTAATTTCAAACTGAATTTGCCCCTTAAAAATATTATCCCTGTTTCTTCCCTCGAACGTCGAATCTCGAACCTCGAATCTCAACATCCATCCATTAAATCCGTTAAATCCCTTACATCCGCTACATAATCCGTTGCCGAACTCCCTTGCGATCGCCCCTAAAACTTCGCTATTATAAAAAGTTGCAGTTAAAACCCCACAACCCACGATCATGGCCAAGCGCGTTCAATTAGTTTTAAATAAAGATGTCAGCAAACTCGGCAAAGCTGGCGACGTAGTAGAAGTAGCCCCAGGCTACGCCCGCAACTACCTAGTACCCCAAGGCATGGGATTTAAAGCCACTCCAGGCATTCTCAAGCAAGCAGAGCGCCGCCGTGAAGAAGAAAGACTGCGCCAGCTAGAGCTCAAGCAGCAAGCTGAAGTCCGCAAAACCGCCCTCGAATCGGCTGGGCCTTTCATCATTTCCAAGCAAGTTGGCGAAGCTGACGCGATTTTTGGTACTGTTACCAACCAAGAAGTAGCAGAACTGATTTTCAACTCTACCAGTCAAGAAGTCGATCGGCGCGGCATCACTCTGCCCGAAATTCGCCAAACTGGTACATACAAAGCTGAAATCAAACTACATGCAGAAGTTACTGCCGAAGTTGATATTCAAGTTGTTCCGATGTAATTAAGAGTTATCAGTCATTAGTTGTTAGTCATTAGTCATTAGCTAACAACTAAGCACTGCTAAGTAAGGACTCAGTAACGCTAACTTGCAGATTGAGAACCGGAGCATCTCTGCAGAGAGTAAGAAGCATTTTTTCAGGAGTGCGAGATCGAGAGAGCGTGAGTCTGGTATAAACGCGAGCTCGCGACAGATCGCACTCCTACAAAACCTTACACTGATAATAACTAATGACCCCGCCGGAAAAACGGACACAAGCCCCGACGCTCCTGATGGTCGAACCTACAATTTTAGGATATTGTTCAAGCTCCCAGATTCATCTGTAGAGTAAATCTAAAATCGAAAATCGAAAATCGAAAATCTACAACCTAAAACCTAAAATCGAAAATCTACAACCTAAAACCTAAAGCCGAAAATCTAAAACCTAAAACCTAAAACAGAAAATCTAAAATCTAAAATCTAAAATCTAAAATCGACTGACTGAGGACTATTGACTAATGAGCGATTTGATGCCGACAAATATAGAGGCAGAAGAAGCAATTTTGGGCGGGATTTTAATTGACCCCGAAGCTATTTCCCGAATTGCCGAACTGCTGCGCCCGGAGTTTTTTGCCATCACCGCTCATCAAGTCATTTATCGATCGGCATTAGGGCTATTTTTACAGGGCCAACCTACCGATTTAATGACGGTAACAACTGCGCTAACCGACCGCAACCAGTTAGAGCAAGTAGGAGGACTAACTAAATTAGCACAATTAGTCGATCGCACAGTTTCCGCAGTCAACATCGACCAATATGCAGTTTTAGTTGAAGACAAATATCAGCGCCGCAAATTAATCGAAGCTGGCAACAACATAGTACAATTAGGTTACGAGACAGCAGTACCGCTAGAAACAGTCTTAGACCGCGCCGAACAAGAAATTTTCAGCATAACTCAAGAACGCCCGCAACAGGATTTAGTGTCGATCGGCGAAACACTAAACCAAACATTTCAAGACCTAGAAAATCGCAATGAAGGCCTCACACTTCCCGGTATTCCGTGCGGTTTTTATGACTTAGATGCTATGACAGGAGGCTTTCAGCGATCGGATTTAATCATCGTTGCAGCCAGGCCGGCGATGGGCAAGTGCCAAGCAGCCTCTACCGTAATAGTAGAAAGTGATGGAACTGTTTCTAGTATAGAACAAATCTATCAAAAACGTCAAGCTGAATTACTAACATTAGGAGAAGATTGGCAATTTCACCTAACTAGACCATCAGCTTTTATAGATGATGGAATTAAGCCTGTATTTCGGGTTACAACAAGACTGGGACGATTTATAGAAACTACAATTACACACCCATTTTTAACAATTAAGGGCTGGCGGCAGTTGAGGGAAATACAAGTAGGCGATAAGATTGCTGTTCCCCGCAGGATGAATGTTTTTGGTAAAGAAACCATCCGAGACTGTGAAGTTAAATTATTGGCTTATCTAATTGGCGATGGGTGTTTGACACGCAGCGCGCCACACTTCACCAATGGAAATACTGCTATACTACAAGATTTTGCTGAAGCTGCTACTAGCTTCGGAGGTCTTAAGCTGCGATTTAACGATAAAGGGAGACGCGCACCAGAATATTATGTCATGGGCGATCGAGAAAGTTACACAGATAGTATAAAAAACTTTGGTTATAATTTAGAACTAATCCTTTTAAAACGAAATTTTGACTCTAAAAAATTAGCGCTAGAATTGAAAGTTCCACCGCGATTAGTCCGGTCTTGGGTGGAAGGAATAGCATTTCCCAATCAAGAATTATTTAGTGGCATTTGCAGAGTTTTAAGAGTAGATCCAGAACACCTTGCCGATGAGGGAATGGATGTTATTAATACAAGTCATAAAAATCCCCTGAGAAATTGGTTAGAAAAGTTAGGTCTGATGGGAAAAAATGCTCATGAGAAAACCGTACCGGACATAGTGTTTAGATTGCGGCGATCGCAAGTTGCCCTTTTCCTCAACCGCCTCTTTTCAACTGACGGCTGGGCAACCCTACTTACCAGCGGTCAATCTCAACTAGGCTACTGTTCTGTCAGCGAAGGACTAGCCAGACACGTACAGCATCTACTGCTGAGATTTGGCATCATTGCAGCCCTCAAAAAGCGTTCTGTCAAATACAAAAATACTCGTAGACCAGCTTGGCAAATCGATATTACTGATGCAAAATCAATCAAAACATTCATATCAGAAATTGGCATTTTTGGCAAAGAGGTAGCCTTATTCAAAGTAAAAGAAGCATTAGAAAATAAAGAATCTCACAATAACCGCGATTTGATTCCTGTAGAGGCGTGGGAATACCTAGCATTAGCAAAAGGCAACGAATCTTGGGCATCCTTAGCAAAACGCGCAGACATCAAAGGTCACTCAAATATCCACGTTGGTAAACGTGCGCTGTCCAGAGAAAGATTTTTAGTTTTAGCAACGGCTTTAGATAATTTATGGCTGAAAAAACTGGCAGATAGCGAGGTTTACTGGGATGAAATAGTTTCTATCGAACCGATGGGAAACAAGCAAGTTTACGACTTAACTATCCCGGAGACACACAATTTTGTGGCTAACGATATCTGCGTTCACAATACAGCTTTCTGTACCAACATCGCCCATCACATCGCCGCCGGACAGCAAAAATTGCCGGTTGCCGTTTTCAGCTTAGAAATGTCGAAAGAACAGCTAGTGCAGCGTATCCTGTCGAGTGAAGCCAAAATAGAAAGCAACAGGTTGCGATCGGGTAGAATCAGTCAAAACGAATGGGAACCAATCAGTACAGCCATTGGCAATTTATCAGAACTACCACTATTTATTGACGATACTCCCAATATTACCGTCACAGAAATACGATCGAAAGTCCGCCGCCTCCAAGCAGAACAAGGCGGAAGCCTAGGATTAGTCTTGCTAGATTACCTGCAATTAATGGAAGGTACTAGCGACAACCGTGTGCAAGAACTATCTCGAATTACCAGAAGTCTTAAAGGTTTAGCCCGCGAACTCAACGTGCCGATTATTGCCTTATCTCAGTTGAGTCGGGGTGTGGAAGCGAGGACAAACAAGCGGCCTATGATGTCTGATTTACGCGAAAGCGGATCGATCGAGCAAGACGCGGATTTAGTAATTATGCTCTACCGCGATGAATACTATAACCCTGACTCGCCCGATCGCGGAATAGCAGAAGTAATTATTACCAAACACAGAAACGGGCCCACAGGAATCATCAAACTATTATTTGACGCCCAATATACCTGCTTTCGCAATCTGGCATCTCCGAAGCGATCGTAAATCAACCAGAACATACACAGAAACCCGGTTTCTCAAAAAAAACCGGGTTTCTAAACACCGTAAAAGTTTTACGTTGAATTAGATTGAGCTACCTAGCCACCGATTCTCAACAATTCCACATCAAAAATCAGCGTAGCATTAGGAGGAATCACCCCGCCCGCACCGCGAGCGCCGTAACCGAGTTCAGGGGGAATAATCAACTTGCGCCGGTCTCCAACTTTCATCGTACCGACACCTTCATCCCAACCCTTAATTACTTGACCCACGCCAATTTTGAACTGAAAAGGTGAATTGCGATCGCGCGAACTGTCAAACTTCGTGCCATCCTCCAAAGTTCCAGTGTAGTGTACGACAACCGTCTGCCCGGTTTTTGGAGTCGCCCCCTTACCCTCTGTCAATTCAACATATTTCAGACCTGAATCTGTGGTGACAGTTTTCTCAGTATTAACAGTTTTCTCAGTATTATCAGTCATGTTATTGCCAGCGATAGTAGCTGGTACCTTCGGTAAAGTAGCATCAGCTACTAGCAAGCTATTTTCATTCAAAGACTGCGCTGACAACTTCTCAATAGCAGTCTCGGGTAAAAGATTGTTCAATTCGGCTGCAACTGCTTGGGACCCAGAACCGCCCATTTGAGCGACTATCAAAAACAAAAAGCAAACCAGCATTACTCCCAAGCTGACTAGAACTCCTCGCAAAATTAATCCTCCTAATACTTTTAACCGCGATATCTCAGATATCTAAGACATCTAGTACAACAAGAACTACCAAATTTTATCTGAACTTTTCCACCAAAAAACGGCAGGTATCAGATAATTTTAAAGGCAAAAGTATGAAGTCAAAATGTTTGTTATTCTACATAAATGGCTTCTACATAAGTGCCTTTTTTAGCCTTCTGCCTTCGGGTGACAATCTTATCACAAGATAGCAGCCAACTTCTCGCGGGCGTTAGCGAAGCTTGCAGAAGAGGAGCGAACTCAGCGCCAGTTACGGTTTTCTAAATCCCGCATCTGACGTTCCAAACGATCGAGCCTTCCCCGCAACTCATCCATTTCGGACTGTCGGGGGACTCCCATATCTTGCAGCATATTCCGTAGTTGCCGCTGCAACTGCGTCTCCCAATTCCCCTGTTCAGACTTGATGTGCTCCGTCATGTCATCGACAAAGGTTTTGGCTTGCTCAGGATTGATTTTGCCATCTTTGACCCATTGCTCGCTGACTTCCTGCAATTTCTCTGCCACCAGAGAGGTAGTACCAATGCCCAGCATTACCAGTTGTTTGAGTAAGTTGCTATTGTTATCCATAGATTTTTCCTAATGTTTGCCCTTTGATACCCGATCGGCTCAGGTCGCCTGCAGTCGCTGCGAAACCATCTGTAAACTTAAAGTTACATCAGCGCACACCTACCTTTCTATTTTGGAGCATCCAGCCGCCTGATGGCGAGCCGATCGCCCATTCTCGGCGTTCGGAAAACCCGCTAATGAGCCTACCCACCACATTACCCCATCACCCTGCTGTCTATGCCTGATTGCCCCCGCTGTCACCAACCTGTAGACGCCCAAGCGCTCGCCTGTCCACACTGCAAAATCCCCCTCAAAGCTTTCGGTCATCCGGGTATCCCTCTTTATCGATCGAAACCCGAAGAATTTCTGTGCGCTACCTGTATTTATCACGAAGACGATACTTGCAACTACCCGCAGCGTCCTTTTGCCAAAGAATGCACGCTTTATCACGATCGAGCTGAGCCACTTGTGCCACAGACGATTCCTTACAGCAGCGGCGACGGGCTGCAATCAATCAAAAATTGGTGTCAGCGCCATCTGGTTTGGTTAGCATTATTAGGTTTAATTATTATTAGCATTGCTCTGTCGATTTAATCTCACATCTTGCACCATTCTGAAGAACAGGCTTTCCGGTCTGTTCCACAGGAGATTAATTTTCTTGTGGAACAGGCCGGAAAGCCTGTTCATAAAAGGCTTATTGACAATGGTACAACATCTCAGTTTAATCTGATTGTACAAAGCGTAGAATAGAGAGATATCTGTTAATCTGGGTTGCTCTATTATTCTCTAAATTATTCATGAGCTACGTATTCGGCATCGACGGCGGCGGCACTAAAACAATCTGCCTTTTAATGGATGACAACCACCTTGTTTTAGGACGGGGTGAAGCAGGGCCGTCCAATTATCAAACCCTGGGAATTGAGACAGCCAAAGAATCCATCCAATTGGCGATCGAACGAGCAGTTCTGTCCGCTAAAATCGAGACGAATAGCAATCTCAACATAGAAGCAATTGGTCTGGGACTAGCAGGCGTCGGGCGTCCAAAAGATCGTGAAATAGTGCAATTTGTAGTGCAGAACTTGCAGTTGACGAATACTTTACCAGTAACCCGATCGTTCCTGCCCAGGAATATAGTAATTAGCAGCGACTGCGCGATCGCACTTGCTGGCGGTACAGGTTATCCAGTAGGTATCGCCGTTATTTCAGGAACAGGTTCGATTGTTTTCGGGCAAAACCGTCAAGGAAAAACTAAACGAGTCGGCGGTTGGGGATATATTTTAGGCGATGAAGGCAGCGGATATAACATTGCCCTTCAGGGTTTGCAAGCTGCTTTGAAGTTCTATGACGGACGCGAAGATTTTACCGTGCTTGCGGAAAAATTTCAAACGCATTTAGGCCTCAATAACCTAGAAGAATTGGTAGAAGTCGTTTACGGGCGCGGTTGGGGAGTCAAAGAAATTGCTGCTTTAGCGCCGATTGTCCAACAAGCCGCAGCAGAGGGCGATCGCGTCGCTGACTGCATTATCAATAATGCTGTAGCAGAATTAACCTATTCAACCAAAATAGCCATTTCAGCGCTATTTAACCAAACAGAAGAATTTGAAATTGTGATCGTAGGAGGTGTGTGGGGTGGAGAGGCAAATTGCCGAGGTCGGTTTGAAGCAGCCATAAGTGCGATCGCCCCAAAAGCTAAGGTAATTTCGCCCCGATACGAACCAGCTTTCGGTGCTGGATTGCTAGCCTTAAACGCTCTCAACAATTAATTGTTGACTGTTGACTGTTGACAAGCGAAATATTTTACACCTACTTTCCAGCTTCCAGATTCATCTGTGGAGTCAAGTCTAAAATCTAAAATCTAAAATCTAAAATCTAAAATCGACTGGCTGTTGACTATCTTCCTTATCTTCCCGATCGCCCCTGTATTGGGGATTTTCTCGATTTTTCCAAATTTTCAACTTCTTGATTATCAACCTTATCTTCCCAACTGGTAGAATTCCAGCCTGCCATAATCAAAACATCAGATGAATGCGAAACCAGAAACAAATTTAGCAGTAGTGCGTTCCTAAGTAAACAAAAACCGAAGCAAGGAGACAATTTATATGATTACTTCTCAAAAATGGCGTTCAGCAACAGCAGCAATCCTCGCACTGGGCATTACAGTGGGAACCAGCGCGCCGCTGGTGGTAGCTACTCCCGCAGAAGCCCAACAAAGAATTTCCCAATTTGATAGCATCCGAATTCCGTCGGGCAGTGTAATTCCAGTTAGGTATGAAAAAGACAAAATAGTTGTCACCCGCGAAGAAACTTCACCTTTAACTTTAACAGTAGCGCAAGACATCCGCACACCTCAAGGCAGAGTGTTAATCCCCGGAGGCAGCCAGATAGTCGGGGCACTGCAACCTGTCAGAAGAGGCAATCAAATCGGTACTCAATTTGTTGCCAGAGAGTTAATTATCAGCCGCCGCCAACGCTATCGGATTGATGGCTATTCGGGAATTATTACCCGAACCGAAAGAGTCCAAAAAGGTGCTGGCACAGGTTCAGTAGCGCAAGGTGCAGCCTTGGGTGCTGCTGCTGCGGCTGCACTCGCAGGCATTACCGGCGACAAAGCGATCGCGACTGAAGAAGTATTGGGAGGCGTTGGGATCGGCGCTTTAGCTGGAGTATTGTTGGGGCGGCGCAGCGTTGACGTGCTGGTGATTCGCCCGGAACAAGATTTGGCAGTGAGATTGCGATCGGACATCGTGCTCCGCTAATATTGGTATCTTCCGAATCAATTATTTGCAGTAAAACATTGTCGATCGCTAACTTGTGGTCTCCCGATAATTGGCTAGGCATACTTTTAAGGTTGTGCCTAGCCATGTTTGTTGGCGGAATTATTGGATGGGAGCGCCAACTCAGAAATAAACCAGCGGGATTGAGAACTCATATGCTAGTTAGTATGGGTTGTGCGCTGTTTGTTTTAATGCCGCTGGCAATGGGGAAAAATGAAAACGGAGGAGATGCTGTAGCGCGCGTAATTCAAGGCGTTGCTGCCGGGATTGGGTTTTTGGGAGGCGGAGAAATCCTGCGGCAAAATCGACATGAAATAGGCAAAGTTGAAGTTCACGGGCTCACATCTGCCGCCGCTATTTGGGTGTCAGCAGCTTTAGGAACGGCTGCAGGATGCGGGTTGTGGCAACTGGCCTTAATTGGCGCTTTAATGTCGCTCTTTGTTCTGAGAGGAATTAAAGAGTTAGAGCGTCGAAGTCGTAGGAAATAGTCTCAGTGATGATAGAAAATCGGGTATTATAACCGTTATAACGTTTGGAGTGACGACGGAAGTACGAGCTAGTTTTATGACGGTTAAATTACTCACTACGAACTAACTTTATTACGGTCGATGGAGGGAAAATAATATTAGCTGTTTCATACCAACCCCAGTTAATCATTGATCGTAAATTGTTTGCCATTATCCCAGCCATATCTGTCAATAAGGTGAAAAAGGAGCGTTACACAATTTGAGGATGATTATTGTGGGCATTGGTGTTAACTTAACGTTAAACCCTTATTCCAGCACGGGTTTCAACAAGAGTCTCCATCAAAGCGAAAGTCCTCGCTATGAGGACTAATGAGTTCTTCAGTCCTCTTTGAGAGGACTTTTGCTCTCTCGACAGGGAATTCATTCCCTGGCGGACTGACGGGTAAGCGGGAGGACTGGCGGACTAAAAGCTTAAGTTGACACTAATATATTGTGGGGGGTTCCGCCTGCGGTGAAAATACACGCTTTCGGGCTAAGCTGTCGCGCATTTAAATTGTATATTCAGGGCGGGCGGGACGCCCACCTCACAAGACTTTGATTTTTTTTGACATACAATTTAAATGCCGCAACAGCTTACGAGAGCCCATTCCACAAAAAAACAATCAAAATCATCCCGCAATTATGCAACGGCTAAAAAGTGGCTAAAACGCTGGAAATCTCTGCTTGGGGCGAGCGAGAAATATTCTCGATTTGATAGATAATTAACCATAAGCTGTCGCGCATTTAAATTGTATATTCAGGGCAGCCAGGACGCCCAACCCCTACTCCCCACAAAACTTTGATTGTTTTTTAACAGACAATTTCAAGGTAGAACAGCTTAAACAACATCTCAATAATAATGCTCAAATTTTACGAACCAAACACTGTGACTACGCCTTGACAGGTCTGGTCATCCGGTCATCCAGCCTGACCTTTGATGAGTGAAGTCCTCACTATCCACTTAAATCTTCATTTTAATATTTATTTCAATTTTAGTGAATTTGCTTAACACCCCTTGAAGCAAAATACCAATATTTTTTAAATTAATTAGTATATAAATCAGCCAATAATTATATGCTTTCACCCTTTATTTTAAATAAAGCTTAATATTTATATCCCCAGATGATTGAATAACAAATTAATTCCTATCATGGAAATTTGGCATTTTAATCACTTCCAAAGACTCTTGCCTCACCCGACCCGCCATCGCAGCTAACTGCAAGCTCATAAAAGCATTCAAATCTTCCAAATCACACTTGGCTGAGGAAAAAATCTTCTGCATTTCATTTTCTGCTTCCAAACTCAGATATCCAGCGGCAATAGCTTGTTTTACAACTTCACGAACCTGCACGGTAAAAATGTCCCTTACTAAATTTTAACTAATCAAAAGCCAACTAATTACTAACAGGAAGTTTCGGAAGCCGTCTCGCCAAAGATTTCAAACTTTTTTAGCTCGCGAGACTCTTGTTTCACTCCTCCAGACATAGCTGCTAGTTGCAAAGCCATAAAAGCATTTAAGTCTTCCAAGTCATAATGGGTGGTAGTTAACATCCGCCGCAGTTGATTTTCGGCTTCAAGGGTTAGATAGCCCAGAGCCAGAGCTTGCTGGGCGAGGTCGCGAATTAGTACCATAACACTTCGGGATTTTATTGGTTCAAGCCTAAGTATCGAATGTTTTCACAGAATCAGCAGTGACGGCTATTGCTCAATAGGTGTGACATTGTGACGGGCCACTCGTGACAGCCGGAGTCGCAGAGTGTGACTAAGTATTTGCACTGTTGTGACGGAGATCACGCGGGGGATACCAGAGGAGGAGTCGGAGAGTGGGGAGTCGGAGAGTGTCCGGGTGTCTGGATGGGGGAGTCGGAGAGTATCCGAGTGGAGGAGTCGGAGAGGGGGAGCATTTTTCTTCTTCCCTGGGACTAATGACTAAGGGTGAGAATTAAATAAAATCCACTTTTCATGACTGTTGTGGGATGGGCCTAAGAGCCCGTCCCACAAGAAAAAAGGGAAATTATTTAATTGACGATCCTAATGACCGAAAGCGTCTAGGATACAAGCCCCCGGGTTCATCCGTCCAGAAATAAAAAACCTGTATCCGATAAAGGAACCCCCGAATTTATCCGTGCGGTCAAGGCTTCAATCTAAAATCTCAAATCTAAAATCTAAAATCCATTGACTACTGCCTTCTACCTTCAGAAGACGCTCAACGTCTATAATCAGCAAGTTAAATATTTACTGCAAGACATATGGAAGCACCACATAAAGATTTGCTACAACAAATAGCCCGACTATCGGAAACTTATGCTAATTTGGCCGATCGCCTATCAATGGCAGCAAAACAACTGCAAGACTCCGGCCTTCCTCCCTCCGACAGCTTGCTGCAAGAAGTTGCCGCCTACAGTCGCAACTTTGCCGCAGTCCAAAAACAAGCTCTCGATCTCAACAAATCCGGTATCGCACCGGGGGAAATTACTTCCCTCAAAGACATTCAAAACTTAGTCGAGACTGCCTCCGCTTCTGAAGGTAAAGCAGAAATTCGCGATGCAGCATTGAAAGTGATCGATCGAGTATTGGCGATCGCCCACCGCGAACAAAGCGACTTCGCGCCCTTACAATCAGTTCATGCCAGAGCCCGCGAACTGCAGCGCGCGATTTCCGAATCCACCCCAACTCAACTGCATTCCGACGCAGAATCCTTAGTCAGCGGCAAACACCCAGTTTCAGCAGTCCTCGCCCTGGTGGAACAGCAAGACAAATTAGACGACGAACAGTGGGTAATTCTCGAAGAAACAGTCAGCGCCGCTTTTGGCAAACAAATAGCCGTAGCCATTTCCAGAGGCAAATTAACCATTGCTGAGATGGTAAAAGCAGCACCTGCAAAAGTCGAACCCGCATTTAAACCAGCGCCAGAACAAAAAATCAGCGCCGAACCTTTGCCAGAAGTGATTGTCATCCCGTCAGGAAATGTGGCACCGAAACAAGTTACAGTTGCGCCACAGATCCAGATTTTGGAATCCCCCGCGCCTTCTGTCCCCATGCACGAGGTAATTATTGTTCCCAGCGTGGAAGTACCTAAGTCTCTTCAGACAACCGGTTCCGGGAACATTGTTTTTGGGGCACCTCGGGACATTCAACAACCGGTGGCAGTAGAGGGCGGTTTGGGAATCAAAGTTTTGGTGCACATTCAGGGAATTGGCGATCGAACTTTCGGTTCTCAAGAATACGCGGGTTCTAAGGGTCAAGGGCGGCGCGTCGAAGGATTTCAAATTAATATCGATCCGCCAATTCCCGGCTTAAATGTCGAGTACATGGCTCACGTCGAAGGTGTGGGGGATACTCCTTGGCTCAGCCAGGGAGAATTGGCGGGTTTTCGGGGTCAAGCGAAACGAATTGAGGGATTTGCGGTGCGGTTGAGCGGGCCGCAAGCTGATAAATACGACGTATTTTATAGCGCTCACATTCAGAATATCGGCGACACCGACGTGTCCTCCAATGGCGAATATTGCGGTACTCGCGGTAAAGCTTTGAGAATAGAGGGTATCAAAGTTTGGATTGCGCCGTCTGCCAGTGCCCAAAAAGCTGCACCTGTGGGTTTAAAAGTGTTGGCGCATATTCAAGGAATTGGCGATCGAACTTTTAGCGATCGAGAATATGCGGGTACTAAAGCTCAAGGCCGCCGCGTCGAAGGATTTCAAATTAAAATAGAGCCTCCCGTTGCCGATTTAAATTTGCAGTACATGGCTCACGTTGAAGGAGTTGGCGATACTGCTTGGTTCTCGGAAGGAGAGTTAGCTGGATTCCGGGGCAAAGCGAAGCGCATTGAGGGATTTGCCGCCCGCCTGACAGGGCCGCAAGCTGATAAGTATGACGTATTTTATACGGCTCACATTCAGAATGTGGGCGATACTCCTGTTACTGCTAACGGTCAATATTGCGGCACTCGCGGCAAAGGTTTGAGGGTTGAGGGGATGACTGTTTGGGTCGAGCCGAAAGCGTAAAAATTGAGAATGAATGGAAAATTTGCATGGGATTTTCCATTCATTTTGTAGGGTGCGTCAGTTCGCATTATTTTTGCCAAAAACTAACAATTTCCAAGCTGACGCACCAGCCAATAAATGGTGCGTCAGAACGATTATTTATACTTTCTGTGCTTATTCAGAATCCCAAAATAGACAGGAATATGTCTCTTTGACCATTTCAGCTTGAATTTTTTGGTTGATTTCGGAGCGATTGAGTTCCCAGTTGCTGATGGTATGCACGATATCGATACCGGCCCAAATTAACATTCCCAGGACGATCGCAGCAATAAAGTATCCCATAGCTTTCTTTAAAGTTTGAGGTTTGCTGTATCTAATCTAGTGTGGCATTTGAAGGCAGACAGGATAGAAAATATCAAAGTCGAGTTCCGATTTCCACCTCGCTTGTCTGCGGAGGTAGACTTCGTTTTTGTAGTAGCGATTTCAATCGCCGAATTATCTTCACCCTTCCAATGCTGCCAACAGACACAGCAACAAAGCCTCCGTCCACTCGACTACAGCACCGTAAGTATCGCCCGTGTGGCCGCCCAAACGGTAGTTAAACCAGGCTCCGGCAAAAATTCCGATCGCACTTCCCCCCAAAGCCATCCCCACCGCCAACAGCCACCGATCGCCATCCAAGACAACTTGCACCACGCTCAAACTCAGCAGCAACAGCACTCCCGGTATAAAATCAAAAGGAGAATAAATCGATTCCTTGTGAAAAGCTCCCTTACCCTCGGCCCGGAGATAGGGATAGCGGGCGATCGCCACCAGTTGGCCCCACCTCCCCCAACCCGCGACACCCATCAAAGCCAGCCACCGATAGCTATTCAAGTCCGAGAGAGCGGCAGTTTTCAGCAGCACGATCGCGATCGCAGCCATCGCCCCAAAGGCTCCTGTAACGCTGTCCCGCATGACTTCCAGCCGACGCACGGGGTCGGGTACAGCCAGTCCGTCCGCCGCGTCCATTGCCCCGTCTAGGTGCAGCCCGCCAGTCACGGCGATGCCCAAAACTACCACCAAGGCCGATCGAGTCAGAGCAGGCATTCCCAACAACTGCAACCCAACATCCCCCAGTCCCAGCATCCCCCCAATCAAAAGCCCGATCGCCGGTGCCAAGCGGGCAATGCCCCGAAACTCCAAAGTCCAGGACACCGGTACCGGCAAACAAGTATAAAAAGCGACTGCGGCTGCGATGGCAGCGCCTTGATTCCGGAAAAAGTCGATCGTAGAGCGAACCCATTTATCATGCACCATAAGATAGAAAATTTTTCATCAGGTATGCAGTTGTCAATCGATTAGCGTGTGCCAGAATTGGACTGTAACACCCTAGTTTTTTGGATCGAGCATTCCTCCTGTCGCCGGCTCTTTTCCCAGGAAAACCTCTGTCGGCAGCGATCCCCAAGCTCCCTATCTAAAAAGACTAAACTCAAGATCCGCGTTTCCCGTACCAAGAATTCTAGCTAACTCCCTGATTTTCAAGACGGGAAAATACTACAACAGAGGCTTTTACTCCATGAGTCACGATCAATTGAATAACAGGGTAGTTGCTCCTTGCATCATCGATACAGGGATCGTCGTCAACAAACGCGATATCAAAAGATTGCTGTTTGATTTAGGACGTGTCCGCTACCTTCACATACAAGATGGCCAGATTTATAGCGAAGGGGAAGGTTATGTACTCGAAGTCTTCGCCAACCCCCAGCGTTCTACCCTGATTGCCAACCATGCGCTTTATTTGAACGTGTATAGTTTTGATTACCTGGAACTGAAACAGTCTCCTGAAGATGGTGCTTATTTTGACCTGGTTCAAGACGGACGGCTGTTGCGGTTAATTCCCCTCTCCAATCCTTTGCAAGAGCAATTCGCCCGGAATTTAAATGCTGCGGCTTTGGATGCGGTTGTCGATCAGGTACTCTCAGGCAACTGGGATCTGCAATTGGACGAAGATGATTCCCCCTTTTAATGGTCAGTCAGTCGATTTTAGATTTTAGATTTTAGATTTTAGATTTTAGATTTACTCGCAGCGCCGTGAATCTGGGAGATAGAACTAAGGTCTAAAATTTTTTGCCCTCCACGACGATTGTCGGAAAGTTGTCTCCGTTTTTGGGCGGGGTCATTCGATTTTAGATTTTCGATTGTCGATTTTGGATTGACTTGCGCGAGATAAATTCGGGGGACGCAAGGATTTTCGATTGTCGGTTTTGGATTGATTTGCGCGAGATAAATCACGTGGCGGGTACCATCTAGAAATTCTCGGTCATGAGTTTTTTGTCGCGATGTCATCAACAATAGATTAGATAACACTCACATCTTGCACCATTCTCGGTTAACAGGCTTTTCGGCCTGTTCCACAAAGAGTGAATTTTCTTGTGGAACAGGCCGAAAAGCCTGTTCCTAAACAAGTAATTGAGAATGGTGCAACATCTCAAATAACACGGACGGCCGAGTAGCGGTTAACGAGCATCGAGGACTAATGACTGAGGACAAGGCGAAATTTTCTTTTAAATGTCAGGCTAATTGCAGCCATACCCAAGCGCGTGCAGGGGTTTTTGCCACTCCCCACGGTGTGGTGGAAACACCTAAATTTATGCCAGTGGGGACGCTAGCTAATGTCAAAACTTTGACGCCGGCACATCTTGAGGCGGCGGGTTCTCAAATGGTTTTGGCAAATACTTATCACTTGCATTTGCAGCCGGGGGAAGCAATTGTCGCAGGCGCAGGTGGATTGCATAAATTTATGGCTTGGCCGGGCCCGATGCTGACGGATTCGGGCGGCTTTCAGGTGTTTAGCTTGAGCCAAATGCGGACTATTTCTGAGAATGGGGTGACTTTTCGCTCTCCCCGCGATGGCCGCATGATTAATTTGACGCCGGAACGATCGATCGAAATTCAGAATGAGTTGGGCGCCGATGTGATTATGGCATTTGACGAGTGTCCCCCTTACCCCGCTACGCGGGACGAGGTGGAGGCTGCCACAAATCGTACTTACCGCTGGCTGCAACGCTGCATTCAAGCTCACTCGCGCCCGGATCAAGCTTTGTTTGGCATCGTCCAGGGGGGCGTTTTCCCCGATTTGCGATCGCGCGCGGCGAACCAGTTGGTAGATTTGGATTTACCAGGCTATGCCATCGGCGGGGTTAGTGTGGGGGAATCGGGGGATTTGATCGCAGAGATTGTGAAGGTGACTGCGCCTCTGTTGCCGGCAAATAAACCGCGTTATTTGATGGGGATTGGGACTTATCGGGAAATGGCGCTGGCGGTGGCGAGTGGCGTAGATATGTTTGACTGCGTGATTCCGACTCGGCTGGCCCGCCACGGGACGGCTTTTGTTCGTGGGGAACGCTGGAATTTGAAAAATGCTCGGTTCCGGGAGGATTTTGCTCCGCTGGATGAGTCTTGTCCTTGTTATACCTGCCAAAAATTCAGTCGGGCTTATTTGGCTCATTTGGCGCGGGCTAACGAAGTGCTGGGCTATACTTTGCTGGCGATTCACAATGTGACGGAGTTGATTCGCTTTACTGGGAGGATGCGGGAGGCGATTTTGGCAGATCGATTTACTGAAGAGTTTGCCTACTGGCTTGCACCGACAGTCGATCGATCGTGATTGCCTTGGGTGAAGATATGCGACAATTATCTGAAAATTGGGTTTAAAACCCAGTCGTTGTAGGACGGCTTTTTCCACACCGTGCGAAGTCAGAAATCCTAGGTATTTGGGTAAACATATCCACGCGCTTTGTGTGGTATGCTATCGAGATCAGACAAGATTTAAAAACCTACCCCCGGACTGGGGGAAAGTCTACGCCCAAAACATTCTTGAGGAGACATGACTACGCACGTAACGTGCATACGTGGTCAGCCTGGGAACCCTAGCAATAGGGATATTAACTACCAGCCGGGAAGTCCCTCGGTATATTTAGAGGGGATTAATCAGAGCGCTGCGCGAAGTACCCCGAATAAATTACGCCCGCGTGATGAAAGGCGTGTTGGGTGTAGGTACGGAAACCGACAATTATTCTTGTACACCCCAAGATGATCTGGAAATACTCTGATACTATATTAGCAAGTGGGGGTGGAACTACCTCACTATAAAAAGCCTTTGAAAAAAAGGAAAAAGAAGCCTCCGGTCTAACTGTACTCAGTTGACCGTCAGGTTTGTTCACGACTCAAAAGTCTTAAAAATCCTCACGCCTTTAGGCTGAGGAGTGTCAAGAAAATTCTGTTGGATAGGTAGGTTGATTCATGGAAGCTGCATTACTCTTAGCAAAACTGCCCGAAGCTTATTCGATTTTTGAGCCTTTGGTTAATGTTTTGCCAGTCATTCCCGTATTTTTCTTGCTGCTGGCTTTTGTTTGGCAGGCGGCTGTCGGATTTAGATAAGTTTGATTTTAATAAAAGCAGGGGCAATTCTGGAATTGCCCCTGATTTTACGTGTTGAGTTTTTGGGCTGATCTCGTTTACGGTTGTTTCGGAATGATTTAACCGCAGAGACCGCAGAGACCGCAGAGGAAGAGAAGAGAGAGATGAATAATTAATCCGTGTAGTGCCTTCCTTCAGCTACCGCCGATCGCACTTTTGAATGCCGGTCTTTCTGTGATCCGCTTGATGTAATCTACAACGGCCGGATAAGCACTGAGGTCGAGTTTTAGCATCATCGGAATGTAGGCCAACATTGACCCGACTGCTGCGTCGGCGACGCCGAATTCATCACCCATTAAAAACGGCTGTTTCTCGAAGATTTCATTTAACGGTTTTAACAACTTGGGAGTTTCGCGATCGCGAGTTGCTTCTGTAAATATTCCCGGCCCCAACGTAGCGTTAGCAAACGTTACCCACTGCACGATTTGAGCTTGCTGCTCCAAAGTGTCTGGCATTTTACCATGTTTTTGAGCTAAATACAGCAGAATTGCGCCGGATTCCCAAAGTTTAAAATCTCCGTCGGCGATCGCGGGTACTTTGCCGATCGGGTTAATTTCGAGATACTCTGGCTGCAAGTGTTCCCCTGCTTGCATATCCAGGGTGACAAATTCGTAGGGAACCGCTATTTCTTCTAGATACCACTTGACAATTGAGGCCCTGCTGCGACCTGGGCCGTAAAGTTTCAGCACGAAATTTTTATCCTTTAACACAATATTGCTGTTATAGCATTTTTTGGGAATTGGGAATTGGAAATTGCAGCCCACAGAGACTTTGATGTCACTCTTCGACTAATAACTACTGACTAATGACTAATTGCCGATAACTAATGGCACTTCTGTCAAGTGCATAAACAAGATTCTGCTGCCAATGAAAATCAAAATTGCTCCGCCCAATATCTCAATTTTATTAGCAAACAAGTTGCCGCACTTGTGTCCGATAAACACGCCAGCAAATACGACAAAGAAAGTAATAAATCCGATCGCACTAACGACAGGGCCGATCGAAGTTTTTAGCACAGCAAATCCGAGGCCAACTGCGAGGGCATCGATACTCGTCGCCACCGACAGTGTTATCAAAGTCCCCGTATCTAAGGGATTGAACTTTTTCTCGCATTCTTCGCCTTGCAGCGATTCGTAAATCATTCTCCCGCCAATGAAACTCAAAAGCCCAAAAGCTATCCAATGGTCGATCGGTCTTATCAAAAAACTAAAACTAAGACCGATTAACCATCCTATTACGGGCATTAAAGCTTGAAAAAATCCGAAGAATAAGGCAATTTTTAAAGCTTTATTTACCTTCATGTGCTTGATTGCTAAACCGCTCGAAACAGCGACAGCAAAAGCATCTGCTGCTAGTCCAAAGGAAAGTAAAATGGTAGTGGCTGCATCCATTTTTGTAAAATGTTAGGTGTTATAAATAAAGTCTTCCTCTTGACTGTTTTATTTTACACTAAGTTTTGATATAATTGCGTTTTTATCATAATCTATTCATTTTTGACTCACATTTATTTCACAATTGGCGAGGGTTGAAAAAATCAGCGCTTAGCTATATTCTGTAAAAGATTATTTATCAAGTAGCAGAATTGACTATGCCGCAATCTAGACCCTACCAGCCATTGCTGCTCAGGTTACTGCACGGGGTTAACGCTGCGATCGCCCTTTTAGCAATTTTGAGCGCATTTCTGGTTTACAACACCTACGATGGGCGGTTTGGCAAAGTCCCCGTGCCTC
Source organism: Microcoleus sp. Z1_B2 (assembly GCF_036700325.1). Classification (NCBI taxonomy): domain Bacteria; kingdom Bacillati; phylum Cyanobacteriota; class Cyanophyceae; order Oscillatoriales; family Microcoleaceae; genus Microcoleus; species Microcoleus sp. Z1_B2. The sequence goes on along the minus strand of NZ_JAUBOQ010000036.1, from coordinate 8,542 downwards.
AGATTGCAGATATTATCGGGATTCACGGCACTTTTGGCAAGATGTTGCTGTTAGGAATAATGCCGGCTTTTGCATTGTACAGTTTCCACGCAGGCCAAAAACGCTTGGTGCAGCCGGATTCTTTTGGGAAACTAACGCAGTTGGGAAAACCGATTTGGTGGTACAGTTTGCACCGGATTGTGAATACATTGATGTTGCTAGCACTGACTTGGGCGATCGCTTCTGGCAGTATGGTTAAGGAAGAATGGCTGCCGGCTGGGGAATTGACGCAGGTTTGGTATTATTTACACGCTTCTGGTTGGGTGGTATTGGTATTTTGTCTGGCAATGCACTTGTTGATGAGTGCGAAGGTGGGGGGTTTGCCGCTAATTTTGTCCATGTTTGATGCCGCATATCGCCCGGAAGATTCGCCGGCTGCTTGGTGGAAGAAAATTCGCTCTTTTGTCGATCGCTCTTAATGTGAAAATGCTTAATGTGAAAATGAACAGAAATAATTTATTAATTGTTGCGGAAGTCTTGGTAATGGGAGGCTGGTTGTTTGCTGTGGTTGCACCTTTATTATTTCCCTAATCCTAGGCTATCAATTTTTCTTAACAAATGATAGTTAGCTCTATACTGAGGACTTCAGCCCTCCGTTTTATGACGACTAAAGTCTTGACTATGGGATGAGAATTAAATAAAATCCACTTTTCATGACTGTTGTGGGATGGGCGTCCCGCCCGTCCTTTCTGGGCGGGCGGGACGCCCATCCTACAAGAAAAAAGGGAAATTATTTAATTGACGATCCTATGAAGCCAAATTAAGCTTTTCGCGCCGCTTACTAGCAAGATTTGCGACGGGTTTTCCTGGCGGCAAAATGCGATATCAAACGATCGGCAATTTTACCATAAACTCAGCACCGCCCCCAGTTTGAGATTTAATTTGAGGTTGCACCGGAGATTCAACTTTCAGCCTGCCACCGTGCAATTCTACAATAATTTTATAGCACACCGACAGATCCAATCCTGTAAATTTTTTAAAGGATTTAGTAGGGCCAAACTCCTCAAATATTATTTGTTGAATTTCCGGCGGAATTGTTGAACCATTGTGGGCGATCGATACAACAATAAACCTACCTGTATCATCCTCGAAAATATCGGTTTTGATAGTAATAATTTGAGCCGAGTTTTCAATACTTTTAACTGCATCTATAGCATGGCAGATCAGACTCGCGAATACCTGGCTCAGTTGAGCGGGATAACACAAAATTGGCGGCAGGTTGTGGTATTCCTTGACTACTAATATTTTTTGCTCCAGTCTGTGAGCCAGCAACAGCAAAATATTGTCGATGCTCTCATTAACGTTGGCGTGTTCTTTGTTGGCTTCGTCAGGAAGTGAAAATTTTCGCAAAGCTAGGACTATCTGGCGAATGCCATCGGCTCCTATTTTCAAAAAATTGAGGATTTGTGGCAACTCTTTGCTGATAAAATCTAGGTCGCAACGCTCTATTTTTTTGGCAATTCGCGGCACAGGTTCGGGATATTGTTCGCGATAGAGGCGAATTATACTAAGCAAATCTTTGATATAATCGTTGAGGTGTATCAGGCGACCGTAAATAAAGTTAATCGGGTTATTGATTTCCTGGGCAACTTCGGCGGCTAGTTGACCCACCATTGTAATTTTTTCGCTTTGTACTAAATGCTCTTCGGTGATTCTGAGTTTGGCTAATACTTCTTCCAAAAGTTTGAGTTCTTCTTGAATTTGCCCGTGGAGTTGGGATTGGGAAATTGCGATCGCCAGCGAGTCGGCAATTGCTTCCAAAACTTGCACCTCGTCGGGACTCGCAAATCGGCGGTTTGCACAGGCGAACAGATATCCAAGCCGATGATTCTCGGTTAGTACGGGTACTGCTGCGTAGTGACTATTTGTAAGTTCGATATGGGCGTGTTCCTCAGACGCTGTGGCATCAGGGGCGGCGGTTTTATGTAGCAGTATCGTTTCGCAGCGGTGAAGCCGTGCAGCTAAATCTCCAGAGGGCCCTCCTGGAACACCAAAGATTCCCAAGCGCCCCGGCAAACCTTCCCGGCAATATTCCCAGCTAAATTCTAAAGTATCTTGTCGGGGATCGTACCAGGCGAAAATTGCTCGATCGAGCTTCAGTAAAGTACCGAGTTCGTCTACTGTAGTTTGGAGGATGCGATCGAGGCCCAAGCAAGCGCGAATGCGGCCAGTCAAGCGGTGGAGAAGGGCTTCTGTGCGACTGCGAATGCCATTTAGGGCAAACAGCTTGAGCGCCACAATTGCACAGAAAATAGCTGCTGCTGCAAGTACGCCGGCGGCTACTGCTAGTATCTTGAAAGGAAGGAGTTCTTTTTCGAGATTGTCGCGGGGAATTACGAGGGCGATCGACCATTCAGCTTGTTCTAAAGGAAGATAGGCAACATAAACTCTGGCGTCGTTAATTTGAGTCAGCACAATGCCAGTTTTTTGATAAACCATCTCCCGCGCTACATTTGCCAAATTAGCATCTGCAGACTCTAAAAGACTGGGAGCCGAATTGTCGATATTTCCGATTAATCGAGCGTCGGGATGCACAATCGGCACTCCTTGAGAATTGAGAACAAAAGCGTAAGTTCCGGGGCCATATTCCAGCTTTCTTACTACTTGGGCAATTCGAGCCATGCTAATGACGCCGTTCATTACGCCGATCGGCTTTTCGGTTGTTTTATCAATAGAATTTGCTGAATTTGACCACACAGGAGCCGAAATGGGAACAATACTTTGTCCTTTGAGCGTGCGAGAAATGGTAGGATCGGAAACATAGACTTCCCCAGCCATTGCCTTTTTGAAGTGTGCGCGGTCGCTGACATTAATCAACGCTCTGCCGACTTTTGTGGTGAAATAAGAACCGTCAGGATCAATTAATGTGAAGTATTGGAATTTTTGTAGTCGATTTACTTCCGATTTTAAATAAGGCTCTGCCACTGACCAATTCATCGAACGAACGGGAGCAGTATTGGCGAGGACTTCGATCTCAGCCTTTCTAGTGCCGAGCCAGCGATCGATCTTGTTGGCCCGCTCCCTAACTTCTAACAAAGCATTTCGCTCTAAATTTGTGATAATCAAGCGACTAACGCTTTGATAGCTCATACAACCAGTGATGCTAGCTGCCAGAATTGTTACGCCCAAAATTAAGAGCGCAGTTTGGTACCCAAGAAGGTATTCGCCCTTTAATCCCGCTGGCAATAGTCTAGTTAATTTCCACCACTTTACTCTCGCAAAGCTTCGCATGGTTTGACCAATTTGTGAGATTGAAATCTTTAGCTCACCTACGATCTACTCGCCCGCCTGCCAGTAGTCTTAAACTACTAGCATTCAATAATTGCGGGGATTTTTTAATTTTTTCCCGCCGAGCGGCTCCTATCGTTTGCGGTTACACTCCTTATGATATAAAGGACACGGCCGTGCCGTTTCCCTACCCAGATTAATTGTAAGGACACGGCACTGCCGTGTCGAAAGCGGTGGGTAATATTAATTCTGATGCTACTCGATTTGATATCACTTTGTTAAACAGGAATAATATTATACCACTTCTTTGACAAAATAAAAAAAATCATCAACTACTTAATTCTTTTTGACAGGCGTTAATAATTGATGTTATTTAGGTGATGTGAGAAGTAGACTTTTTAGGTTGAGATGCTTGGTGTGTGTCTTAATCAAAAGTCCTGACTGTTTTTACTTCGTAGTCTGAAACCCTAGATTTTCAGTTGATAGTTCGATTGCTGAATCGCCTTAAAACCCTTATTCTACGGTTGTCATCAAAAACTGTCAGCACTATTGCTTGATAACGAAATATTGAAAATTTTTCGTTCATTATTAATGAAGGAAAAACTTGTTAAATATTTTATTTACATCTCAAAAATCAAAACTTTTTGCGGTGCATCCGCTGGCTGAGGCACTGTTAAATTGCCCCAGTTGCGGGATTTGTTTAAAGAACCTTGTGAGTGTGTTCGTGCTGTTTCACATTATCTTCAGTGCGAATGACGCGCTCGGAGTTGAGCACCCTTTTGCGTTCTAAGGAATAAGTAAAGTCGTTGCGAACTGTTCCCAAGGGAATGTGAAGTTGAGCTTGGGGGCGGATTTTGTAAGTGCGGGCAGCAGCGATCGCCCGAAAGCCAAATTCTTCACTAAACTGAGATGATGTCGGGAATTCTGGCAACATTTTGGGTGTTTCGCCGTCGAGCACTGCTCCCAAAGTCGTCCCGCAAATCATTAAATAGGATGTGGGAATTCCCTTCAAAATTGCTTCTAAAGCTGCTGAGGGAATAGCTTCTATTACTTGCACTTCAAAAACTTCGCCTTCTTCTTTGATGAAGCAGGTAGCTACACCGACTGCTATGTAGTCGTCGGTGCAGAGATCGGGAGCGTTGGGATAAACTGTTGCAGTCGTCATAAGAAAAGCTTGGTAGTGTGGAAACCGGGAACGAGAAATTAAGCGATTTTAGATTTGAGATTTGAGATTTATTCCACGATTTTTTTCGGGGATTTTACGTTAAAAATCTCAAACCGGCGGTTCTAATAGCTAAAATTTTTGGTTAAGCTCCAAGGAGCCGATCGCACGATTGTGTCGATCGTACCACATCAAGGTAGATGCCGGATGATTCGGCAAGGATTCCCCGCCGCCACGACGTTTGCGGGAATATTTTTGACAACAACACTGCCTGCGCCGATCGTGCTATTGTCGCCAATAGTGACTCCTGGACAAATAATACTGCCGCCGCCAATCCAAACATTATTGCCAATATTAATTTCAGCGGCGATTTCCCGGCCAGAAAGTCTAATTTCCGGGTCTGTGGGGTGAAAAGCGGTGTAAATTTGTACATTTGGCCCGCACAGCAAATTCTCGCCAATGTTAACTCGATTGCAGTCGAGAATCACGCAACCAAAATTCATGTACAATCCGTTTCCCGCATAAATATTACTGCCGTAGTCGCAGTAGAAAGGTGGCTCGATTTCAACTTTTGGGCCAACTGCACCGAACCATTCTGCGAGAATTTCTAACCGTTTGTCTGGTTCGTCTTCGCCGGTAGAATTGTAAGTTCTGGCGAGGCGGCGGGCTCGCTGGCGCTCTAAAATTAATTGCTCATCAGCAGCTAAATACAATTCACCGGCGAGCATTTTTTGTTTTTCGGTTTTTTCCACAGTTTTTTCCACGGTAAGAATCGGCGGTTTCAACCGCTACTTCACCAACGAACTTCATCTCTAAGAGACTGAAAAATAATGTAGGGTGCGAAGGGCGCACCTTACCGCTATAAGCTGTTGCGGCATTTAAATTGTCTGTCAAAAAAAAATCTTGTGGGTGGGCGTCCCGCCCGCCCTGAATATACAATTTAAATGCGCGACAGCTTAATTAGCGCGTCAGATCATTTTTTGATGTTGTAGCATACATTTAGGGTTCAGGTTTTGACTGCAAACAAACAGCTAAATCCAGATTGGCTAATTTCTCAAAAGCTCGATCGATCGATCCTTTTCCCCGCAAAAAACCAGTATTTGCACCGGGGCAAATATATTGTAAAGTTTCCGGCGAAAATCGATCGATAATTGACTTCACGCTGTTAATTTGCCTAGGCCAGTGAAAAGTTTTTGCCGTCAACAGCGGTACTGGGGCGGCTTCTCGGTTGGGGAGCAAGTGCCTACCCGAAAACAGCACTCCACCGCTGCCACTATGATAAAGGCAAGAGGAACCAGGAGAATGGCCAGGAGTCCAAAATGCTTTGATTCGATCGCTCACAACAAATTCTCGCTCAAAAACCGTCACCTTCAAACCCGGCAGTAAATAAGCTTCCTGCTCTTGAATCAGGATCTCGCACCCCGTGGCTTCCTGAATCTCCCGCGCCTTGGCGATAGCGCCACGGTGGGTGAGAAACAGCAGTCGCACGCCGCCGTGTTCCCGCAAAAATGTTTGGTTAATCTCATCCCAAGCGGGACAATCCACCAGGATGTTAGTTTGGTTTTCTACAATGAAATAGGCTGTTGCACCCAGGGTATCCCGGTTAGGGGGGAAAGCCAGGATATTGTCGAGCACGGGCCTGGGTTGTTTGGAGACTGAACTCTGTTGTTTCAAGGAAGTATTTCAGAAGGGAATGGGATAAATATTATGTTCTTTTTACTATGGTTGTTCGTATTGGGGCTGATATCCTACTACTTGTTGCAAAACGGCACCAGCCGCATCACCAAGACTCCGATATGGCTGCTGTGGCTGGTAATGATGGCGCCCGCGCTGATTTGGGGTGGTTGGATGTTAGTTTACGGCACGAGCAAAACTGTACCGCCGGAGTTGGTAATTATACCTTTTCTGGTTTGCCCTTTTTTGTATTGGTTTTTGGTACAGTTGGGGCGCAAGAAAATTACCGCCGAAACTGCACAGCAGGTAGCAGACTCGGAGACTGAACCTGCAAAGCCAAAACCGCCCGTGCGGCCGATCGATGCAGCAGAAGAAGCGAGTTTGCGCGATTGTTTTCCTTGGTCAATTTACTTTTTGCGAGATTTGGAATTTCGGCCCCAGGCTGTAATTTGTCGCGGACAGTTGCGGACGAACCCGGAGGCGGCTTATGAGGCAATTCGGGAGAATGTGGAGAGGCTGTTTGGCGATCGCTTTTTAGTAGTATTTCAAAACAGCTTGAGCGGTCAACCTTTTTTTGCTATAGTTCCCAATCCCAGCCACCAATCAGGCGAAACTCCTGTCAAAACCGAATCTGTAACCAGGCCATTTTTTGCATTAGCTTTGCTGCTGATCACGGTGTTTACGACTACACTTGTCGGGACGCGACTTGCCGGAGTTAGTGAACAAGCTTTGCAGTCTAACCCATCAATGTTGCTGCAGGGTTTGGCTTACTCGCTGGCTCTAATTACATTTTTGGGAATTCACGAATCCGGCCACTATTTAGCGGCCCGATTTTACAAAATTCGCACGACTTTGCCTTATTTTATTCCGATTCCTTTTTTCTTGGGAACTTTTGGCGCCTTCATTCAAATACGGAGTCCCATTCCCAACCGCCGAGCTTTATTTGATGTTAGCATTGCCGGCCCCCTGGCGGGTTTAGTGGCGACAGTGCCATTATTAATTTGGGGTTTGAATCATTCGACTATTGTACCGCTGTCAGACAAGTCGGGAATGTTAAATTTTGACTCTTTCAAACCCAGTTTTTCGCTGCTGATGACTTTGTTGAGCAAGTTAACCTTGGGTGGTGCTTTCAATGCGGAAACTGCGATCGATTTGCATCCGGTAGCGGTGGCGGGTTATTTGGGTTTGATCGTGACGGCGTTTAATTTGATGCCGGTGGGACAACTCGACGGCGGGCACATTGTACACGCGATGTTCGGCCAGCGAGCGAGTATGGCGATCGGGCAAGTTGCTAGACTTTGTATGCTGCTGCTTTCTTTTTTGGAACAGGGTTTGCTGCTGTGGGCGATTATTTTGTTTTTCACGCCGCTAAACGACGAACCGGCGTTGAATGATGTCAGTGAATTGGACGATCGGCGGGATTTTTTGGGGCTAATGGCGATCGGGCTTTTGTTAATGATTTTGTTGCCGGCGCCCAGGGTACTCCTTGAGTGGTTAAATGTTTAGCAGGAAGAGGGAAGTTCGGCAACGGATTCGCTCGACGGATTTAACTAACGGATCGATGTCGAAGTTCGAGGTAATAGAGAGGAAGGAAGAAAAGAGAGGTTGACAAAATCCTGCAAGGGTTGCTATACAAGCGAGTTTAGAATTTATCGACTCGCTTTCTATCTCGAAGTAATCTTTATTTTCACCGACTGATTAGAGAAATATGTCTTACAAATCCTTTACTTTCCAACAATTAGAAGAGCGCTTTGGATTGGAGCTATCACTCAGTCCTCTTTTGAGTGCCAAGGTGGTTCCAATAGAACCCTCCGAATGGCTTTGGAGAGCAATCGAAATTAGTTCTAACACTGCTGTTACAACTGTAAAAGAACGTTCGGAACGGATTATTTCTCCTATTCTGTTAGAATTTAGAGAAAGGAACAACAGACAATTTTCTCTTTTTTCTGGTTGGTCATTTGATGTAGATCCTGAGCTGGGATTGAATGGGGAATGCGACTTTATATTGTCTTCCGTGCCGTTTGATTTTGAAATAAAAGTTCCGGTTTTTGTATTGAGAGAAACCAAAGGCGGAGAAATAGAATCTTGTCTGCCACAGTGTGCAGCACAAATGGTAGCTGCTCAGCTATTTAACGAACGCGAACACAATTCCATACCTGCAATATATGGCTGCGTAACTACTGGCGTTGTCTGGCGGTTTCTTAAATTAGAAGGAAAGAATTTAATTATTGATGTTGATGTTTATTGTCTAGATAATGTTCCTATGATTTTAGGTGTTTTGCAAACACTTGTTAATTTATACCAATAAGTTGACGAATCTAATAAAATAGGTTTATAGGAAAAATCCCTGGTTATTACCAACTTAACGGGACTTAAACAAATTTTAAGCCCAAACAAAGCCTAAACTGGCTTTATAAGCGGAGAATACGTCCCAATTTT